>SYEN01000529.1 GCA_005800795.1 Burkholderiales bacterium
CTCAAGCGCCAGTTTTTTCTGTACTTCTTCGGCTTGGCGCTGGGCCAAGGCGGCATGCTGCCGCGCTTCAGCTTCACGTATGGCAATCTGTTTTGCGTCCAGCACGGGACGCGGACCGGCAGGCGCAGCGCGTGCTGGCGTTGCCGTGGAATCGGCTTTCGCTACCGATGCGACGGGTTCTGCGGGCGCTGCGGACTCGGTAGCAGCCTGGAAGGCCGGCGCCTCGGCACTAGGCTCCGGCTCTGACTCGGCTTTCGCAACAACTGGCTCAACTGCAGGCGGCGGCGTTTCAACAACCGGAGGCTCCGGTGCCGCGACGGGTGTTACCGGTGCAACAGGTTCTACTGCGACCGGTGCCTGAGAGGTTTCGAGTGCCGCCGGCGCGGCGGACGTATCGGGCTCAGCCGCAACCGGCGCATCACGCTTGACCAGCACACGCTTTTTGCGCACTTCGACCTGAATCGTACGCGCCTTGCCGGTGGTGGCATCCGCTTTCTTGATCTCGGTGGTGGAGCGCCGCGTCAACGTGATCTTCTTTTTCTCTTCTTTTTGCCCATGAGATTGTTTAAGAAAATCCAGCAGTTGCGTCTTGTCGCCCTCGGTCAGCGCGGTCTCTGCGGCAAACGCCTTTTTAACGCCCGCAGCCTGCAACTGCTCAATAAGCTGTGCCGGCGGCACGCCCAGTTCCTTGGCAAATTGTGTGACATTTTGTTGCGCCATGCGATTGTGCCAGTCTGTATCAGTCAGTATTAAGGTTCGACGAGTGCGGCAAGTGCGAGGTTTTATGTATTTACGTTATAAAGATCAAGCGCTGGTTTCAGCAAACCACGGCGCACGTGCCGCCATAATGAGCTCACTGGCACGCTCGGCTTCGATGCCGGTCTCTTCCACCAGATCATCCGTTGCGTAATCCGCCAGTGCTTCCTGCGTGCCGATGCCCTTGGACGCCAGCATTTTTGCGGTATCACGATCCATGGTGTCGACTTTCATCAAATCTTCGATGTCGTGTTCGACTTTTTCTTCAGAGGCAATTTCCAGCGTCAGCAGCGCATTGCGCGCGCGGCTACGCAGCTCGTCCACAGTTTCTTCGTCGAACGCTTCGATTTCCAGCATTTCCGTGCGCGACACGTAAGCCACCTCTTCCAGCGACGAAAAACCCTCTTCCATCAGAATGTTGGCGACCTCTTCATCGACATCAAGTTTTTCCATGAAGACGGCACGAATCTTCGAGGATTCCTCCTCGGATTTCTGCTGCCACTCGTCTTCCTTCATGATATTGATTTCCCAGCCGGTCAATTCGCTGGCGAGCCGCACGTTTTGACCGCCGCGGCCGATGGCCTGGGCGAGATTCTCCTCGTCCACCACGATGTCCATCGAATGCTTTTCTTCGTCCACCGTGATCTTGCTGACTTCGGCCGGCGCCAGCGCGCTGACCACGAACTGCGCCGGGTCTTCATTCCATAGAACGATGTCGACTCGCTCCTGCGCGAGTTCGCCCGTTACCGCCTGTACGCGCGAGCCGCGCATGCCGACACAGGTGCCGATGGGGTCAATGCGCCGGTCTTTTGACAGCACCGCAATCTTGGCCCGCAGACCGGGGTCGCGTGCCGCCGCCTTGATTTCCATCAAGCCGTCTTCGAGTTCCGGCACTTCGAGTTCGAACAGGCGGATGATGAATTCCGGCGCAGTGCGCGACAAAATCAGTTGCGGGCCGCGCATCGTGCGCTCCACTTTCCACACCATTGCGCGCATGCGGTCGCCCACGCGCAGATTTTCTTTTGGGATCATCTGATCGCGCGGAAGCAAAGCCTCAAGCCGACCGGATTCGATGATTGCGTTGCCACGTTCCATGCGCTTGATGGTGCCGGTGACCAGATGCTCGCCGCGCGACAAAAAGTCATTCAGGATTTGCTCGCGCTCAGCGTCGCGGATGCGCTGCAAAATCACCTGCTTGGCCGTTTGCGCGCCGATGCGGCCGGGGTCGAAACCCGTCAGCGGCTCCTCTATGTAGTCTCCAAGCTGGGATTCAGGCTTCTCCTCGACCGCTTCGTGCAGCTTGTATTCGCGCGACGGCGTTTCGATTTCCACGTCGGGCACCACCAGCCAGCGGCGAAAGAACGAAAACTCGCCAGTTTCGCGATGTACTGAAGCACGGATATCCACGTCTTCGCTGAATTTTTTCTTGCTGGCCGAAGCGAGGGCGAGTTCCAGCGCGCCGAATACGATTTCCTTTTCGACGTTTTTCTCACGCGCCAGCGCATCCACCAACAACAGAATTTCTTTGGTCATACCGACTCCCGAATCCTAAAACTCCGAATCACCTTAATGCAGCTATAGCACTGGAACCAAACGCGCCTTGTCTAGATTGGCCAGGTCAAACGTCACCGTCTTGCCTTCGCCCTCGTCAACTTGCAGCGCCACCCTGCCCGCGCGGGTTTCCTGCAACACACCTACAAAATTACGCTGCCCTTCCTGCGGCACGCGCAACTTCACGCGCACCTTCTGTCCCGCGAAGCGCACAAAGTCACGCTCCTTTTTCAATGGCCGGTCCAGACCTGGCGACGAAATCTCCAGCCGCTCGTAAGGCACATTTTCAACCGTCAACACCCGCGACAAATGATTACTGACCGTCGCACAATCATCCAGATTCACGCCGCCGGGCTTGTCTATGAAAATGCGCATCAGACTACCCTTGCCCGAGCGCTCCATATCCACCAACTCGTATCCCAAGCCACCCAGCGTCGTTTCCAGAAAAACCAATAAATCCATTTGAATCAATGCCTTAACAAGCACTTACCAAACGCCAGAAACAAAAAATGGGCGAACCGCCCATCGTTACCCATCGTGCTTTGAATTGCCTTCTTTTCAGATGCTTTATCTGTCATCCGGCAACAGAACTCTGGAGTATAGCAAAAATTTTTGTCAAGGCCAACACAAGCGCTTCACGCAACGCTATGCCATTACAGAAAAAATCCTTTAAAAACAAATATTTATAATAATCCTTTAGGTTACACCTCTGTTTCCGGCTGAGGTTGAGCAGGCGAGGAGTCCCGCTCTTCTCCCGCACTCCTTGAGAGCACGTAAGATCAACGTAACATATTGTTTTTATTATATGTTTGTAGTCTCTCAAGCTACAACAGCGTGACTTGCTACGTATCATCGCCATCATCCGGCAATGCCTGAGATGTTCTACGTGGCCGCATCTTGCGCGATTCGCCGTGTTTTTTTAATCCCAGCCAGATCAGTAGCAGCTCCAAGCGCTATTCAGGCTGAATTTTAGCCGCCTTGATCACCTTCCCCCATCGCGCGGTTTCTGCCCGGAGCAGCGCAGCGAATTCCTCTGGCGTGCTGCCGTAGGCCTCGCCCCCCTCTGCAGCAAGACGACTTTTCATATCGCTCGAATGAATGATCTTCACCAGCTCATTGCGGATTCGCGCAGTCAAATCTACAGACATGCCGCCTGGGCCCAGCACGCCGTAGAACGGCCCGGCCGCATATCCGGGCAGGGTCTCAGCCACGGCAGGCACGTCCGGCAATACGGGCGAACGCTTTTCACTTGTGACCGCCATTGCACGCAAGCGGCCTGATTTCACCATCGGTAGCGCCGATAGGATGTTTCCGGCGGTGAAAGTGACTTCGCCGCTCATGACGGCGGTCAGCGCTGGGCCAGTACCGCGATAGGGAACATGCGTCATTTCAAGCCCCGCCATGGTTTGCAACATCAGCCCGGCGAGGTGCGCTGTGCCGCCGTTGCCGGAAGACGAAAACGTCATCGCGCCGGGCTTTGCACGCGCCAGCGCCAGCAATTCCTTTACCGTTTTTGCGGGCAGAGAAGGCAACACCGTCACGACCGCAGGCACCAGAGTGATAATCGTCACCGGCGTCAGATCACGTAATGGGTCATACGGCATTTTCTTGTGGAGAAAAGGCGCAACCGTAATGGGTGAAGGCGTGCCAAGCATCAGGGTATTGCCGTCCGGCGGTGCCTTCGCCACGAGATCGGTACCAATCAAGCCACCGCCGCCTGAACGGTTTTCCACCACAACATTGACACCCAGGTTTTCGCCGATTTTTTGTGCCAGCACCCGGGCCAATATGTCAGTGCCACCGCCCGGTGCATAGGGCGAAACGAAACGCAGGGATTTTGCCGGCCATGTCTGCGCATGGGCCACTGGCCCCGCACACGAGCCTGCCGCCAGCAAGAGAAGCGAAATACGAAAATGACGACCTTGCATGAAATTTCCAGTCAGAAACCTCGAGATTACCTGCCTCGCTGGTGCGCCACAATTGCAGCGGCCTGGTGGCCCAACTTCGACGCCCCTTGCCGTCACGCTCACCCATCCGCCAGCCGGTGGGGTCTATAACTGTATGTAATTGTTTTTAAAGGAATATTTAAATTCAAGGTATAACATTTACGAGCAATAAACGCTTATGTGGCGTTGGATCGTTGAGTATTTTCAGGAACAGCTATTCAGTGCGTTCACAGTAAAATCCTTCGCTCGCAGGTTAATCCTGCAGCGGTCGCGGGCACGCCGGACGATGTGTAGCGGCATAACACCTACAGGGATACAGTACGGCGAGTACCGACGCACTTTTGCACGATTTAATTCGAGCACCTGTCGAGTTAGGATGCCCTCCATCGTGAACCGCCCCGGCAGTAGTGAAGGCTATTTGGTTTGAGTGGAAACGACTTTAGTTAAATCGCTGGGGCAGGGCTTGGCAGGTTTCAGTGAGGTATTCATCCCCACTATGTGCCATAACCGACTCAGAAGTACAAGTTATCGCCGATCTAGTTCAGAACCGACCTTAGGCTACTGCCATCGACTCAAGCCCACCGCTGCTTTCACTTGCTGGATCAAGATTTCTTAACCCATGCGACACACCAGCCTTTGGCATTGACAAGCTTGCCACCCACTGGTGCACATGAGGCCCAGGCATCCGTGGTTTTGCCCTGGTACAAAAGGCAGTTTGCGCAATTGCGGCCAGCAGCATAGGTTGAAAATTTCTTGCTATCTACCTTGCTAGCATCGTGCTTGTACCCTAACGACACTGCGATCGAATCTGATTCTTCCAGCTTCGCTGCTTGCGCCGCTGACCTGCGGGCTGCGGCTAGCGCGAGGGCGGCGGCGGGCATGACGGAGAGAAAGGTGCGGCGAGTGGTCATAAATACTCCTGTTGGATTTTGTTGGGATTACATCGCTTTTATCGGGTGACGGGTGGCGGCTTACGCCACAGACTCCGCATTGCCAAAAAACATGTGTATGCGAAATCAAGCAAAGCCAACGAGCGCTGGCTGGAGCAGAAACGCACTAACCAAGCGAACGCTGGC
This sequence comes from Burkholderiales bacterium, assembly GCA_005800795.1. GTDB lineage: Bacteria > Pseudomonadota > Gammaproteobacteria > Burkholderiales > SG8-41 > UBA5216. The sequence continues at coordinate 5,330 of SYEN01000529.1, forward strand.
AGGTGCCGCCAAATTTCCACGAACGCCGACGCACCCGAAATTAATGATCCATCTGCGCTCCTTGCGTGCAGGCGCCTCAACGCTAAGTTACGGTCGAGCCCCACGCCCAATCGATTCACGTCGCATTGCGAGGCGTCAACCCAGTTAATCGCGTTGCTGCCGCGCATTTGCCAGTAGGCCGCGATTTCGCGACTGCAAAGCGGACACTGGTCGTCGAAGTACACCGTGCAGGACGGCAGACTCTGCGGATCGTTGTCGTCAGGAGTACCGAATGATTTGTTGGAAGACATGGCTTACGTTCTGGCAATGGGTAGCTGCGCAATAACAATTTACCGTCCCCCTATTGAGCCTTCACAGCAAAAAAAGTTGCAGGTTCACTTTCAGGTCATTCGGTATCGTGCTAAGCCATCCATGCTTACGTGCCGGGTATATCAGCTGCCGCGATTGACCACAGCGGCGGTTTCGATCAGTTCATTGAGCAGCGCCATCGAGGCATGACCCGAGCAACTGAAAGGGTCCAGAGTGGCTTTGGTGGAATACTTGAGAAGCAGAGACGGATTGACTTTGGCGATATTGACTTGCCCCATTATCCATCCGCCGAAACGGCGTTCGGCGATCTCTTCGTAACTCAGCAGGCGCACACGGGTATGCCGGGGGTCACGCACAATGGCGTTAAACAGCTCGCACACCTCTTCGCGGCCTCCTTCAATGACCTGCAGAAAGATGTCTTCGCTGAAGCACAGCATGCCGGTGATACCTTGCCGTGCATTGTTTTTGCGCGATTGCTCTAGTATGGAATCTACAATCGGTGTGGTGAGTGGGGGGGTAGCGCGGCTGGCGTATAACAGACGGACTAGCATTTGGGCCTCAGTTCTTCAGGTTAATGAGTGAAAGGAACTCCCGGCGCAACGCCGGGTTCTTCAGAAAAGACCCGCGCATCACACTATTGACCATCTTGGTTTCGGAGTCTTTGACACCCCGCCAATGCATGCAAAAGTGATCTGCTTCCATGATCACCGCCAGCCCGTCAGGGCTGACTTTGGTCATCAGGAGTTCGGCCATTTGAGTGATGGCTTCCTCTTGAATCTGTGGCCGGCTCATGATCCACTCTGCCAACCGAGAGTACTTGGACAGGCCGATCAGATTCGAGTGTTCATTGGGCATCAGGCCGATCCACAGCCGCCCCATGATCGGACAAAAATGGTGGCTGCAAGCACTGCGTACCGTGATCGGGCCAACAATCATCAGCTCGTTCAGACGTTCCGCGTTGGGAAACTCCGTTACTGGCGGCGCCGGCACATACCGACCACGGAAGACCTCGGTCAAGTACATCTTTGCCACACGGCGCGCGGTATCGTGAGTGTTGTGATCGCTTTCGGTATCGATCACCAGGCTTTCCAGCACACCCTTCATCTTGCAGGCTACTTCGTCGAGCAGTGCATCATTTTCGCCGGGGGCGATAAAGGCCGAGATATTGTCGTTGGCGTGAAATCGCTGCCGCGCTTCCTGTATGCGGGCACGAATTCGTGCCGACACGGGAAGCGTTGTCTCGTTTTGAACTGTGTTTACGGGAGCAATGATGTTCATGAGTTGGTCAATCGTTCTGGTTGGCAGGAGTTAACGGTTTTAACTCGAGCAAGCGTTTCACGTTGCGTTCAACGCGACACGTGCTTGCGCGAGGTGATTTCAAGTTTTGGCTAAGGTAATGCCTTCAGCGTCTATAACGCGCTCCAGTGCGATTTCCATCATGGCACGTGCGTTACCGGTGATCTGGGTCAGGTACCGGTGCAGAGCCGCGTCCGCCGGGCTACGGTTTTCGCATTCGGTACTGTAGGTCTCAAAATTGCCCAGCTGCACCAGCAGATCGGCGATGTGATGCGGGCACTCGCAATGCAGCGCGACGGAGACCGTTGCAATTTCTGCAAGTGCCTTATTGTCAAAACGGCGAAGTGGCGCTGTGTGGCTGTGCTTTGACGTGATCGTTCCACCTGGCTCCACACTGGGGTGCTGTGCGCCGCAGAGCGTATTCAGTTCATCCATGTTCATGGGCGCACGCGCCAAATGGCAACCCAGCGAGCGCAGATCCTGCTCGAGCTGCCGCGAGGCGTAGCCATATTCCACCACAATACGCTGCGCACCCAATTGCCGCGCGAGGGTTCGAACGGTTTGCGGCGTCTCGCCCTGTACAGAGGGCAACTCGATGAGCAGTGTATCGGCCCGCACCCCGCGCAGTTCGTCGGGCGCCCGTGCTGCATTCTGGCTGGTAGCTACGATCTGTAGCGCGGGTACAGGATGCCGCTGTACACGCAGAGCAAGCGCTTCACCGACCACCACCAGGCGCACGGGTTGCATGGCATCTTCGACGGGCGTGGTAGGCGGGCGCAGCGCCTTCATGGGTGCGCGGGAAGTCTGTTGCAGCATGGATTGCAACTGATCCATGTCTAGCGCCGCTATGGATCCGATGGCATACCCCGCGTCGACCAGGCGTTTGATCACCGTTAGCCGCGTCACATCCTCAGGCGCATATTGACGCCGCCCCGTCGCGCTTTGACGTGGCCCGACCACCTTATAGCGCCTTTCCCACACGCGAAGCGTCTCTACAGGAATGCCTGTCAGTCGCGCTACTGCACCGCTTCTATACGCCGGGGAAACTAATTGCTCTGAGTGGTCGTCTGCCATAATGAACCTCTAAAGAACATGAATTGATAGTATTTTATCATGAAAAAATCAGAATACCTCGGTTTTAACCGATTAATGAACTGTATTTGCACCTTTATATGACTTGATATTATAAATATGATCCCGTATTATACAGGTTCATTACCAATGTATATCGCTTTCGGCGAGAGCTCAAAAGCATAGCGCTGTTAATGGCGAGCGTTGCTTCTTTGCCCCGCTTGTCCCCTAAACCTGTCCCATTGTTCCCAAAGGAAAAGTTATGAAAAAGTTGTTTTCCACCCTGGCGCTGTCTGTTTCATTGGTTACCTCTGCGCATGCAGCAGACATAGTCGATACCGCTGTTGCTGCCGGTAACTTCAAGACGCTTGCAACGGCATTGAAGGCCGCCGGACTCGTAGAAACGCTGAAGGGTCCAGGACCCTTCACCGTATTTGCACCCACTGACGCGGCCTTTGCAAAAATCCCGGCGGACCAATTGCAGGCGCTGCTGAAAGACAAGGCGAAGCTGACCGCGGTGCTGACCTACCACGTGGTTCCCGGCAAGGTGATGGCCAAGGATGTGAAAGCCGGTATGGTCAAGACGGTTCAAGGCTCCTCTCTAACCGTGAGCACAATGGGTGGCGTGAAAGTGGATAGCGCTAACGTAACCAGCGTCGATATTGCTGCAGATAACGGCGTGATTCACGTCATTGATAGCGTGGTGATGCCCAAGTAAAAATGCAGTATCAATAGCGAGAACACGGGCTGTAGCGCGGGAACTTGGCGCCTGCGATACAGCTCCCCCACACCCTTCAGTGCACCGCAGTAGCAAAGTGAAACAAAAATTTTTCGACTTGGATAATACACGGTGATTTATTCGGAATTCATTCAGAGGGTGCTGGTATGGATGGGCAACACACTGACGGCGACCGGTTGCCTCGGGCTTGCTTTTGGGGCTAGCGGCGTCATTGATCCAGAATTCTTTGCCATAGGGATTTCTTCAGGCATACGCGTCATCGGTTCTGTGGCAATAGCCGGTTGCTTATTAAGCGCGATTGGTCACGGCATGTCGGAATTTTCAGAGAAATAAATAATCAAAGGCTAAACATGTTTAGAAAATCAGATTTCTTCATTCTTTTGGCGGTAATGATTTCGTTCGTCATCTCTGCCTATCTCTGGTTCGTTTTGAAAGATCGCGAGCAGGCCATTTTCACTGCGATCTGGATACCTTCCATCTTCTGTTTCGGCATCTACTTCAAGCTTGCCGCCCTGCTTGGAAGGAATCAATAATGGCAATCGACCTGCTTGTGATGGGCGCAGTGGTTTTTGCGATGTTGCTAGTTGGCTTGGCATACACCGTGATTGAATTCAAAAAAATGAAATGAGCGCGACCCGCGAAATAATGCGGGTAGCGCCGGTGTCCGCTCCAGCGCTGATTCTCGGGATTGCCGGCCTTGTTCCTTTTATTGGGCTTACTGCGCTGATCGGACTGGGACCAGAGATCTGGTACGGTTATTGGATGACTGCACTTTCCTACTACGGTGCAGTCATTCTTGCATTTGTTGGGGCGCTGCATTGGAGCTATGCGTTGAAGCGCGCTGCACGGTACGGGGAAGCATGGTTGCAGTATGGATTTAGCATTGCACCGGCATTGGTCGCCTGGTTGTCGTTGCTTTTTCCCGTCTGGACGGGACTGCGATTGCAGGCGACTGGCCTCCTGATCTGTTACGCGTTCGACCGCATTGCGGCGCGTGATGACCCTGTTCCGCAGTGGTTCTTGCGCTTGCGTGCGGCTCTGACCGTGGTGAGCGCGGCATCGCTAATCTTCGCGAGCTTGGTATGAGTCATCGCCACCGTGGTAACGAAGGAGCGGATGCGGCATGGGACTGACCACAATAGATCACATCGCCATTGCCGTCGCCAACGTCCAGCAGGCGCTGCAATGGTATCGCAGCCGGTTTGACGTTCAGACCGTGTACGAAGATGCCACTTGGGCGATGCTCAGATTTGGGAATATTGATCTGGCTCTCGTTCTTCATGGTCAACACCCGCCGCATATCGCAATCGAGAAGGACAACGCGCAGGTGCATGGGGCACTTAAGGCCCATCGCGATGGCACCGCCTCGGTTTATGTCAACGATCCATTTGGCAATGTGATCGAATTGTTGAAAAGCGAAAACCAGCGATCGACAGCCAATCGACGTGAAAAGGATGAAGGCTGACTCGAGGTGACGATTTTTAGGCTAGTGACGGCCAATATCAAGTGCGAGCCGCCTACCTTCCGGCAAAACGGCAGTTGTGAAAACGACGATTGGAGCTGATTGTGAGAATAATGATTACACATTCTCCGGGGACAGTGATTTTTGCTGATCGCAATACCACGATTGGTTACTGCCGCTATAGCGAAACAGGAGAGGTTGAGTACATTTTTGTTAGTGCCGCACACCGGCGAAAAGGCTATGGCAAACAACTACTGTCTATGGTGGAGGAACAGGTGCAGCGCCCGCTGCGCTTTCAAATGCCGATCAGTCCACTTGGCTGCAAATTACTGGGCTTTTACAATCGATTCCAGAGATCTCGAAGTATCACCAAAACGCCGGAAACCCCGCTGCGCTAATTAGCTTGAAATTGCGCGAATGTGTGAAAAACGATGACGTGGTTTATTCGAAAAAGGAGGTGAAATGATAGAAGACCCCAGATGCTGCGGCTCAGGCGCCTGCCTCATCAATGAGGAAGGTTATTGTTGGTGTGGCCAAAAATGGGATGGCGGTAAAATGTGTTTTCCACTATTGGAGAATGCGACGCAGGATGGCAAGGATGACAACGTGCCCCAAATCAAGCGGGCTACACACGCGTAATTTGGCTGGTGAGACGAAGGGCATCGCACGTAAACCAAGAAATAGACACATGGGCTCATGACGTCGATCACACAGGAAATTACTATAGGGCCGAGCTCGAATTAAATCTGTCACCCAGTCAGGCAGCTGACAATAAAAGCCTACTGGCCGCCAGTGATCGCCATGGATCCCATGTCCTCGCCTCATCCGTCTATGAGTTTCGCCCGATCCGCCCCACCGGGAATGTCCGCTTCGACCATGCGGTAAATATTACTCGCTGTGATCCGGTGGCGCGCTTGCGCCAAGTGCTCGCTTATGCGTCCTGTGCTGAGCGTCCTTGCGCGCGGAATCAGCTTACGCAGGCCAAATTCGATGCGTAATGGAAATTCCAGCGAATTCCAGGGAGCCATTCCAAAGACTGTTTTACTGCTGCGGGACTGGTCCCGGATGCAATCCACTCAAGGCTTTCCATGGCCAAAATGGGATTCGCATGGGCGCGTAAAAATAAAAGTTGTTTTAAAACAATTACTTACAAAACAAATCACCCACGGCACGCTAACAACACTTGCCATCGCCCAAAAGCTGTATATAATTCCAGTCAAACAGTATGCATCCTCTCAAGGCTCACTGAAGTCACCGGAATTACCCGAATCATCAGAATTACCAGAATTACTCAAAGGGGCGACACCATGGAAGAACTCACTGCACGCCAGAAAGAAATTCTCAACCTGATACGTGAGCATACCGCCACGTCGGGCTTTCCACCCACCCGCGCTGACATCTGCCGCGCCATGGGTTTCAAATCGCCCAACGCCGCTGAAGATCATCTGCGCGCACTCGAACGCAAGGGCGCCATCGAAATGCTGGCCGGCGCCTCGCGCGGCATTCGCATCCTGCAACCGTCGGGCATTCCGCTGGTGGGGCGTGTCGCCGCTGGCGCGCCGCTGCTCGCCACTGAAAACATCGAAAATCACTACAACATCGATCCGCGCATGTTCAAGCCACACGCCGACTACCTGCTCACCGTCAAGGGCGACAGCATGCGCGATGCCGGCATTCTCAACGGTGATCTGCTCGCCGTGCACCGCACGCAGGATTTCCAGTCCGGGCAAATCGTCGTCGCCCGCATCGCCGATGAAGTCACCGTCAAGCGCGCCCAGCGCCAAAAGCATCTGATCGAACTCCAGCCCGCCAACCCGGATTTCGAGCCGATCATCGTTAATCCACGCAGCGAACCCTTCGCCATCGAAGGCATCGCGGTGGGCGTGATTCGCAACGGACTGCATTGATCACAACAACCCCCTTCGACGCCAATGTGTGTCAAGGGCTTTCAGCATTGGCATTATGATGAACACATCTCCCCTGCTTGCAGAAGCGCTCAGTTACCCCACCCACCCCAATCTCTGGCGTGGCAATGATTTTGCGCAAGTCGCCACGCCCAGCGTGCCCACCGGTTTTGCCGAGCTTGACGTGCATCTGCCCGGCGGCGGCTGGCCCACCGGCGTGCTCACCGAAATCCATGTTGAGCGCCCCGGCATCGGCGAACTGCAACTGGTCATGCCCGCCGCCGCGCGCCTGACACAGGCCGACCGCTGGCAGGTGATGATCGCCCCGCCCTATCTGCCCTATGCGCCCGCGCTGGCGGCGCATGGCGTCAAACTGCCGCGCCTGATGCTGATACGCCCGAAAACCCTCGCCGAGCAGTTGTGGGCCTGCGAGCAGGCGCTGCAATCCGACAACTGCGGCACCGTCATGCTGTGGCTCGATCAAAGTCACGAACGCATCCCCGACAACGCGCTGCGCCGCCTGCAGCACACCGCCGAACGGCGCGAAGTGCTGACCATGCTGTTTCGTGCCTCGCGCGCAGCGTCCTGCGCGCAGGCCGCGCTGCGGCTGCATGTCAGCCGTGAAACCGGCCGCACCATGGTACGCATCCTCAAACGGCGCGGCGGCGGCCTGCCCGCGCCGGTGGCGCTGGATTTACACAACACCCTGGTGCATCGTCCCGCTACAGCACGGCGTGGCAGCTTTGAACAGACCGGAATCCATGAAACGCACGCAGCATATGAAAGCTGCGTTTCTGCTCCCGCCTTCGGCGTGCATTGATTTGAAACCGGGCGCCGTCTTATTCTCATGCTGTGGCTTGCGCTGCATTTTCGCCATCTGCCGCTGGAAGTTTTCACGCGCGGCACGCCGCTGCAGTCACAACCCGCGGCCACGGCGGTTACTTCCAGCGCCGAAACCAGTGCCGTCGTAGTCGCCGCCGACCGTCAGGCGCTGGCGCGCGGCGTGCAGCCGGGCATGAGCGTATCGACCGCCTGCGCACTGGCCCCGGGGCTGCACACTCTTACGCGCGATAGCGCCCGCGAGCAGGCCACGCTGGCCCGTATTGCGGCATGGGCGCTGCAATTTACCTCGCTGGTTAGCGTGGCCGGGCCGGCCCCCTTCCCTCACCCCCGCCCCCTCGGCTCTGCTTCAAGTGTGCCCTTGTCCCAAGGGGAGAGGGGGAGTTCGAGCGCCCCGCCCGAGCGGGGCGATGTCTCGACTGTGCTGCTGGAAATCGAAGGCTCGCTGAAACTCTTCGGCGGTCTCGCCAAACTGCACCAGCAGATTGCACGCGGAGTGGCCGATCTGGGGTTCAGCGTCAGCATCGCCTGTGCGCCCACGCCGCTGGCCGCGCAGTGGTTGGCAGGCGCGGGCGCCACGGGTATTAACGTGCGCGTGCAGCACCGCGACGCGCTGCGCCACGCACTGGAAAAACTGCCCGCTGCCCTGATTTGCGAGGACAACGCCACGCGCCAGTTGCTACACAGTGTCGGCGCACATACGCTGGGTGACTGCCTGCGCCTGCCGCGCGATGGCCTCGCACGCCGCGCCGGCCCGCGTTTGCTCAAGCAACTGGATCGTGCACTGGGTCTCATCCCCGATCCACGCCTGCCGTTTGTTGCCCCACAAACCTGGAGCGCCGCACTGCAACTGCCCGCGCCCGTAGCCAACGCTGAGGCACTGCTTTTTGCCGCGCGCCGTCTGCTCGCCGAACTGTGCGGCTGGCTGGCCGCCAGCGGCCATGGCGTGCAACGTCCCCGGTTTGAATTTATCCATGAAAAACAATTAGTTACGATAATCACGCTGGAACTTGCCAGCGCCACCCGAGAGCTTGAGCACCTGACCACGCTGCTGCGCGAACGCCTGGCCCGCACCGAGCTGCCGTGCGCCGCCATCGAAATCGTCATCGCCTCAGGCCGGGTGGTGCCGCTCGCCTCGCGCAACCTCGCTTTTTTACCCGGCGGTGCAGAACAGGCCAGCGACGCAGCGCGCTTTGTCGAGCGGCTCAACGCACGGCTCGGCGCACAGGCCATCTGCGGCCTGACGCCGCATGCCGATTACCGCCCGGAACGCGCCTGGCGCGCCTGCCGTCCGGGTGCCACCAACGACACTGCCGCAGGCGTATCTGCCGCCACCCCAACCGATGCCCCTACCCGCCCACTGTGGCTGCTGACCACGCCGCGCCCTTTGAAAGAGGGTAGTCATGTGGGAGACGCCGGCAGAACCAACGGTATGAAAGCCGGCGCCGCGCCGCGCGACAGCGACGGCAGCCCGCTGTCGCTGCTCGCCGGCCCCGAACGCATCGAAGCCGGCTGGTGGGATGGCCGGCATGTCGCGCGCGATTACTTTGTCGCGCGCAACCAGGCACAATCGCTGCTATGGATATACCGCGAGCGCGACATCAATGCGCGCTGGTACCTGCATGGTTTTTTTTCGTAGGCCGGGTTACTTGCCCAACGCCGCATTCACCCGTGGCATGACCTGAGTCGCCATCAACTCCATTGAGCGCTTTGCGAGCTTCGGATCGACCCAATCGTGGCCGCAATAGAGCAACGTGCCGAAGTCGCCAATGGTGTCGCGGAACTTGAGTATCTGCTCGACCACCGAATCGACGCCACCCGCGATCACCAGCGTATCCAGCACGAATTCCACCGTCACCGCTTCGTCGGGCATCGACAGATCAGGCTTATAGATACTCGCCGCGCCGCGTGATTTACGCTTGGTAAGCAGGTTCCAGAAGTAAAAGCCGTACGGACCTTCGCGCGTCTTGGCATACCGTTTCGCCGTCGCGTCATCGTCCGCAACAAAAATACTTTTGCACACACGCCAATCCTGACGGTTCGCGGGTAGGCCGGCGATCTCGCAACCTTTGGCGTAACTTTCGAAATGCGTTTTCACCCAGTTGGGCTGCAAAAAATTCGCCGAAATCGGCTTCCAGCCGCGCTGTGCGGCCGCCATCACACCCTTAGAAAACGGCTCCACGACGGTAACGACGATTGGCGGATGCGGCTGCTGATAGGGCTTTAACATCACGCCCTGCCCCACTTCGGGAATCATGGTTTCTCGCGTGGAGATATTCCAGAATTCGCCCTTCAGATCGTACGGATGCTTGCCCGACCAAATACCCAGTATCTGATCGATCGACTCGACAAACATTTTGGTGCGGTCGTTCTTGATGTTGCCGAACACTTCCTGATCCGAGCGCAACCCGCCGGGCCCAATGCCGAACAGGAATCGCCCTTCAAGCATGTGATCGACCATTGCCACATTTGCCGCCACCGCCGCCGGATGGCTGTTCGGCAGATTCACCGTGCCGCTGCCGAGCTTGATCTGTTTTGTGCCATGCGCAAGGCTCGCGATGAACGCCAGACATGACGGAATGTTTTCGCACACGTCGGTGGTGTGCTCGCCAATAAACGCGTCGCTGTAGCCCAGCGAGTCGGCCAGCAAAATCGCCTCGCGATCCTCTTTCAGCGTCTGCGTGTAATTACGCTCCGGCGGATGGATGGGCATGGTGAAAAAGCCGAGTTTCATGACGCGTCGTCCAGAAATAAATTATTCAATAAAAACAAAGGTAATTAGGGCGAAACGTAACTAAAGTAGATTTTAAGAAAGAGCTTGAATACGTTGTCGTTGCGGTGATTGTAACGGTATTCGATTTCCTTTAAATACATCGGGAAATAATACTTCGACACGCCGCGA
>SYEN01000530.1 GCA_005800795.1 Burkholderiales bacterium
CGTGTGCGGGGAGAGGGCTGGGGAGAGGGGATTACGGGAGAAATACCTACTCCCCACCCTCTCCCTAACCCTCTCCCGCCCTGCGGGCGAGGGGATGCTGTTTAAGTGTTGTGTCTGGCGTGCTCTATCTGAATGGCTCAAGCCGCTTTGCGCTCAAACCCCGCCACTGACTCCGCTATCTGCAACTTCGCCGCGCCGTCGGTATCCTCCGAATGGGCAATGATGAACCCATCGTTGACGTACTTCTGCAGCGGCATGTCGCGCATCACGCCCATTGCACCGAAGCATTCGGCAGCGAGCAGCGTCACCTCGTGCACCGCTTCGGCCGAGGCCACGCGAGCGATCACGTGCAGCGGCAGCTCGGACACGCTGCGACCTGCCACCGCTTCAGGATGATCCAGCGCCCACGCGGCTTTCCACACCATGTTGCGCGACAGTTCAAGCTTGATGGTGCAATCGGCGATTTTGGTGCCAATGGCTTGATGCTCCATGATGTTGCGGCCACCCTGACGACGCATTTTGGCGTATTCCACCGCAGCATCGTAGCTGGCGCGGCCCACGCCCAGGCTCACCGCCGCCATCGCCACCTGATTGCGTGCCAGCAGCTTGCCATCGACAAATGGGCATGCACCTTCCTTACCCAAAAGGTCAGCCACAGCAACCTTGCAATCCTTCAATTCAATCGCGGCCGCCGTGCCGTGATGCCAGCGCGTGAGCGTGTTGTCCGGCCCTCCAAACGCCTTGATGGTGTCTTGCACCTTAAAACCCGCCGTGTCGCGCGCAATCAAAAATGTCGACAGTCCCGTCATGCCTTTGGTGCCCGCGCCGGTACGCACCTGCACGGCGAACAATTTCGCCAGCGGCGCATTCGATACGGCCTCAACGCGGCCATTGATCACCCAGCCGTCCCCCTGCTTCTTAGCCGAGGGCACGGTCACTTCATCGTCGTAGGCATCGCGATGATAGGTCCAGCCGATACCGGCTTCAGCGGTGGTACCGGCGAACGCGAGGTGATAGTTGTCATCATCAACAAAAGCTTTGAGATGCTTCGCTTTTTGCGCTGCGGTCATCAGCGTATCGAACAGCGTGCGGCCCAGCGCGGCGGTGGTGCCAAGTATCGTGGCCACATCCACTTCGCCCGACGCCAACTCCTCCAGCACGATGCACGTCGTCAGATTGTCCGCACCCGCACCGCCGGCTTCTTCCGACAGCGCCAGCGTGCGTATGCCCAACTGCGCGGCACCCGTCAGCAGATGGGTCATCACCGGTTTTTCAAAGGGTTGCAAACGGTCAGGGTGAATCGCAGCAGCTTTCATTTCGCGCTGGGCGAAATCACGCAGCGTGTCGCGCATTTCCAGTTGCTCGGGGGTCAAGGTCAGATCGAACATAAGTATTTAATTCCTTTGATAAATTCATGAAGGTAAACCCGTAAAGTGATGCGCATTCAACGTTAAAGAGGCGAGACTATAGCGGGAACGGCGTGCGCTGAAAAGCGCTGATGCGCTGCAGCCATCAGTAATGCGACTTGAAGCTGATCGCGTCGCGATATTTCAAGTCTTCCAGATCAATATAGGAGCGCTTGGTGGCTTTATCGACGGTGTATTGAATCTTGCGGTTGGTCTCATTGCAGGCGCGAATGTCGATGAGCTCCAGCGCTTCCTTGACCTCCCACTCATGCGCGCCCGCGATGCCCGCCGGTGCGTAGATGATCGAACCGGCCTCGACTTCATATTCCTTGCCATTGATGTCGCGCACCGTGGCGTGACCGGAGATGACGTAATACGTCGCCTCAATCGGATGCCAGTGCAATTGCTCGTAGGTGCCAGGCTTGTAACTCGCACGCCCCAGCCGCACACGGTCGGTCATGAACACCTCGGGCCAGCCGATCAACCGTGTATAGGTTTGCCCGTCGGTCACACCGCGCGAACCCTTGTAGTCCTTTTCGTTGATGACCCTCAGTGTGGATTCCACTTTCATCCTGGTCGCTCCTTGATAGTTCCGGCTGAATTCATTCGCCCGTAAACTTGGGCTTGCGTTTCTCGCGCCACGCCTTGTGCGCCTCGTCCTTATCCTTCGACATTTCCAAAACCATAAAGCGGTAAGCATCCGTCAGCGACGCATCCTGCAAATTCGAAATATCCATGCCGCGGATGATCGATTCCTTGGTCAGGCTCACCGCCAGCGGCGGCAGGCCGGCGATATGTTCAGCAACCTCCAGCGTTTTGGTCTTGAGTTCCGCATGCGGCACATACCACTGCGCCACGCCCAGCTTGTAAGCCTCCTCGCCTTTCAACGGAAAGCCCATTGCCAGCCGCATGCCCATGCCCTTGCCCGCGTAACGCGCGAGCCGCGTGCCACCGCCGTAATTCGGAATGATCCCCAACGCCACTTGCGGCAGGCGCCACTCGGATTTATCACTGGCGACAATCAGATCGCAAGCCAGGCTGATGATCGCCCCCACGCCAATCGCGTAACCGTTCACCGAGGCAATCACCGGCTTCGGGAAATCGCCCAAGAGGTTAGCCGGAAACATTCTTGGCCGGCGAATTTTGCGCACAAACTGCTTGGCGCCGCCGGTGACGTGGGAATTGGGTTTCTTGAGATTGGCGCCCGCCGAAAACGCGCCGCCGGCCTCGTCGCCAGTGAGTATCACCACGCGCACATCGTCGTCGTCCGTCGCCTTGTTGATCTCGGCGATCAGCCCCTTGTTGAAATCCTCGTCCCACGCATTGCGCATCGCAGGACGGCTCAACGTCAGCGTCAGGATGTGTCCGTTCTTTTCGGCCAGTAGCGGCATCAGCTATCTCCAGTTAACAAACCCCGAGTCAAAATCTTTGGCTTATTTACAACTTATTTACCCAATGTGCACACAAACCCGCCTGCCTGCGCAACGCGTTCCAGCGCCAACACCGCATCACGAATTCGCTCCGCCCGCTCAGGCGGCAAAATTCCATCCGTGTTCTGCATGAACTTATCGACAATCGACGCAGCGCTTGCAGGCTCATCCGGCAGAATATTATCGCGATGCCGCAGTTCGCGTCCGTTCTTCATTTTGACGATAATCTCACCGGAACGTGATTTCGGAAAGCCGGAATTCGGGTCGATTTCATAGCTGACCTTGTTGGCGAGCTTCAACAACTCGCCATCGGTATACGACGGCGCTTCGATTTCGTTCAAACCAAAGCGCCCGCGTGACAGCGCGCATGCCACCGAATACGGCAGGCTGAATTGCGCCGAGTAACTGCTGGCCGGTTTGAGTTTGCTTGCCAGCGGTTCGCACACCAGCGGCACGGCGGCATCGGCCACCAGCGCGCGTACCGACTCGACATTGTCCGCCGTGAAAGATTGCTCCTTCGCCAGGGTGATCGCACAATTCATGAATGCATGCAATTGATGGCACGCCGGAAACAGCTTGATCGAGGTGCGCGTAAACTCCCAGGTTTCGCCCAGCCCCTCGACCACCGCTTGCGGCTGCGCGCTGCCCTTATGCTCGCCCAAAAAGCAGGAATACAAACCAAAGTGACCGTCATAAGCCTGAGCCGGCCCCAAGTAACCCGCGCGCGCGACGGTCGCAGCGGTAATACCTGAAGCACCCGCCCAGCCGGGATGCACGCGCTTAGTCCAGGAACCTTCTTGTAGCGGCTGCAAGGTACCCGACGTCAAACTCAAGGCCACGCCCTGTGCCAGCGTATGCTGCGCAGCATCCAGATTCATCAAGCGCCCGGCAGCCACCGTACTGCCAAACGCACCCGCGATGCCTGTCGCGTGAAACCCGGCATTGACGAAACCACCTCGCGCCGCCGCCGCCACACGCGCAGCAATCTCCAACCCCAGCACGGTAGCCATCAACATCGCTTCACCGCTGGCCCCGGCATGCGCGCCCATGCCCAGTACCACTGGCACGCAGCTTGCCGACAAATGCACCGAACCGGGTAAATAGGTATCGTCATAATCCAGCCCATGCACCAATATGCCGTTCATCACCACGGCATCCCGCAAAGCCAGTTTGGCATCCAGACCCATCACCGTGCTGGCACCACTGCCCAGGCTGCTCAACGCCGACAGCGCCACCGGCACAAACGGATAACGCGACGCAGCAAACGCGTTGCCGATGGCATCCAGCATCACCAGCTTGGCACGCTCGCGTACGGCTTGAGGAATGTCGTCATACGCCCGCGTTGCAACGAATTGCGATACCTGCTGCGATAGGGTTTGCGCTTCAGTCATGGTTTTGCACCTTTAACAAATGCCCATCAATCCGCCCGCATGCCCACAGCGTGAATTACTTTCTTGTTCTGCTCCAGCTCGCGGCTGATCATTTTGGCGAACTCGGCCGGTGTGTTACCCACTGCATCCGTACCCGACGCGGTGAACTTGTCGCGTGTTTCGGGCAGACGCAGCACGTTTCTGATTTGCACATGCAAGTACTCGACCAGCGGCGCAGGCAGATTCGCGGGGCCGAGTACACCCTGCCACGGCGCGGTGTCAAAATCCTTCACGCCCGCCTCGGCGAGTGTGGGTACGTCCGGCAGATACGGCACGCGTTCGCGCCCTGAGGTCGCGAGAATTTTCACGCGCCCACTCTTCATGAACGCCATCACAGTCGGCGGCGTGGTGAAAATGAGTTGCACCTCGCCACCCAGCAACGCCGTCAACGCCGGTGCGCCGCCCTTGAACGGTACCGACACCATTTTGGTGTGGGTCAAAATCTTGAAAAGCTCGGCGGCCAATGCACCCGAACTGCTGGGCGTGGCCAGCGCCACGTTAAGCGCCCCGGGCTTCGCTTTGGCCAGCGCGATCAGTTCCTGCGTGGTGTTGGCGGGCACCGATGTGTTCACCGCGAGCAACAACGGCTGTTGCCCCGCCAGCGTAATCGGCGTGAAATCCTTGTACACATCGTACGGCACCTTGCGGAAAATAAACGGCACGATGGTGTGTGCGGCATAAGTAAACAACAACGTGTACCCATCCGGCTGGGCACGCGCGACGATTTCATTGCCCAACAGACCGCCTGCGCCAGGCCGGTTGTCCACCACAAATGGTTGCCCCGCGACTTCGCTCAACTTGCTGACGGTAAGCCGCGCAATGATATCCGTGCCGCCGCCTGCAGCTACCGGCACCACCACGCGTACGGGGCGTTCGGGGTAACGCGTGGCGGATTTCGCCGCAGGTTGCGCGTGCGCACCCTGGACCGTACACCATGCCAAAATAAAAATAGTATTTAAAAACATAAACTTATAATGCATTCTCACTCAACCTATAAACTCATCTGCACTTGCGTAGTGCGCCTACGGCGTCAACACCCCGTCCTCTATATTGGCCACCACCCGCGCGATGCCGTACGGATGCCCCCGCCGCAATGAAAACATGCGCAGCGCCCCATAATCCTTGTGCGCCTTCGTCACGCCCACATAGTCGCACGCGAATTCGCGCCCGTTGTGCAGGGACAGAATGGCCGCGAAGGTTTCGGTGACATAGACACAGCCTTCCGGCGTCACCGGTTCTATGCGCGCCGCACGGCTGACATGTGCGCCAAACGACGTTTTGCGACCGATTACCGGTTCGTCCAGCCGGTACACCGGCCCCAGATGCCCGCCGATGCGCAAAGCCAAATGCTTCGGCAAGCCGATCAATCCCAAGTCAATATCGGCAAGCGTCTCCTGCATTTGCAGCGCGCATTCCGCAGCTTTTCCGGCATCCTGAAATACCGCGAATATGCCGTCGCCCCACGTATTGACGTATTCTACGGCGTCGCCAAAGCCATGTATCACCCGCGCCACCGGCCCCATGATCTGCGACACAAAAACCGGCAGCTGCACGTCCGCCAGCTTGCTGAACCCATGAATATCGGCGAACAGCATGGCGCGCATGTCGCGCCGCCCGTGCGTAACGGGTGGTTTGACATACGCTCTCAAATCATCGTTGCTTGCGCGCGCGCCGCAACGAATGACAGTCTGAGGCAATTCGGCCCGAATCCAATTCTGCATATCCACCACGGTACGCGCCACGCCGGAACGCGCCTCGCCGTCCCACACCGCCAACTGGTGCTCCGGCGCATGCATATGCCGCGCGCACAGCACCGCCAGCCCCATCGCTAACTGGCTGGCGTACGTGAACAACAAGTCATCGTTGAGGTAACTGTCCTCGGTCGCGAAGCGCACGGTTTTCGCGGCCTTGATGCAAGCCTGAAACCGCGAAATCCAGGCATCCCCGCCTACCCGCACTGAATACTCGATGAACTCAGCGGTACGAAACGGCAAAATTATGTTCAGCGCCACCTTGCGCGCGATCAACGCCTCAGCAAACAGAATGTCGGCACCCGCCGCCAAAGAACCGTACGCCATGCCAATGCGCATGCCATCCAGGGTGTTGGCAATTTCCGCCGCAACACGTACCTCTTCGTCAATACGAAAGCGCCCAGCTGGCGAAATAATGTGGCCAAGGTAATGCACAACGGCCGGTGGCTCGAACAAATGCAGTGATTTCAAATCCGCGCCGTTGACCGCGCAGATGCGTTCAAACTGCCGCGCCGTAGTCGTCAATTGCGCGTAACTTTCGCCTGCGGCGGCTATCGCCTTCTGGATCAACGGCCGGGCCGTATCAAGGTTGCCCAGAATCAGATGCGCCTCGATGACCGTGGCCAGCGCCCAGTAATGATCCGGGGCGGATGACGCAACATCCAGCCAACCCGCCGGGCGCCGTTCTAGCAACGTCAGCGTCTCCCGCGCCAATAGTTTGGCATCTGCCTCGTCCCCGGCGAACAGCGCCGTGGACGCCGCATTGATCGCCGGGTAATAAGCCTCGCTGCTGTCCGCCACCGCGCGGTAAGCCGCCTCATACAACACACGCGCTTCCCGGAAGCGTTCCGCGCGGCGCACGCCCGTGGCCTCGAAACCCAAGTCCTTTTTCAGCCGCGCCATCAACACCCGCACATCCGTCAACTCGCTACGATCCAGACCAAACTCGGCGAATTTCTTGATCGCCAGTTCTGTAGCGCCCGCGTTGGCCAGACTCAACACCGCCCGATGCGCCAGAGCCACGTTGCCGGGAAACCGCGCCAGCCCGCTTTCCGCCAGATCGTAGGCGCGAAAAAACTCCCCATTGTCGGAAAACGGTCTGATCTCTTTCAACAATTCTTCAGCGGTTTGCTCTGCCACAGTCACCTCACGTCATCAACCTACCAAGGCGCATTGCAACTGCGCCGTTCCTACTACACCGTCGCTATTCAGCCACACCTGCCACCCTACC
>SYEN01000531.1 GCA_005800795.1 Burkholderiales bacterium
GTGGAGCATGGGGTGACCGAGGAAGTGACGGGCGTCGATCTGGTAAAGGCGCAAATCCGCTCGGCATCCGGTGAGCGCCTTGCCGATATCCTGCCGTCGAAAATCGAGATCAAGGGCCACGCCATACAGGCGCGTGTTTACGCTGAAGACCCGAAGAACTTTTTCCCGTCGCCGGGCAGGCTCAACGTGTTCCGACCGCCGGCGGATGGCTCGGTGCGTGTCGACACCGGTTTCGCCGAGGGCCGCGACGTGACCCCACATTATGATCCGATGATCGCCAAGGTGATCGCGCACGCGCCCACGCGCGCGGCCGCAATTGATAAACTCATTGCTGCGCTGGAGGCATTCGAGATTCAGGGTTTGAAGCACAATATCCCGGCGGTGATTGCGATTTTGAAATCGGAACAGTTCCGGGCAGGGAATGTGCACACCGGGTTGATACCGGAAGTGATGAAAAAGAAGTAGTAAGTGGCGCAATAGCGGATTCCCTCCCCTTCAAGGGGAAGGAGTCACTTTGGAGGTGTTACACCCCCATGTAACTTTGGAGACTGTCATGAGCGAAGCTGAAGTAGTGCGATTTGATGTCGAAGACGGCGTAGGTGTCATCACCGTCGACTATCCGCCCGTGAATGCGCTGGGGCCGGGCGTGCGCGAAGGCATTATTGCCTCAATCGAAAAGGGCAACGCTGATCCCAATGTGAAGGCGATGGTGCTGATCGGCGCAGGGCGCAGTTTCATTGCCGGCGCGGATATCCGCATGTTCGGCAAACCGCGCCCGGTGTTGCCGCGCTCCAGCCAGGATGTACTCGACAGCGCCACCAAGCCGACGGTGGCGGCGATACACGGCTTCGCCCTCGGCGGGGGACTCGAACAAGCACTGGCCTGTCATTACCGCATCGCGGTGCCGAGCGCCAAGGTGGGTCTGCCCGAAGTGCTGATCGGCATCCTCCCCGGCGGCGGCGGCACGCAACGCCTGCCGCGCTTGATCGGCCCGAAAACCGCCATGGAAATGATTGTCAGTGGCCGCCACGTGCCGGCCGAGGAAGCGAAGAAACTGGGCATCGTCGACGCCATTGTGCCGGGCAAGGATTTGCGGCGCGAAGCCATCGATTACGCCAAAAGCGTCGCCGACAAGCGGCCGCTCACGCGCATCCGCGACCGCACCGATCACGTCGCTGCCTACAAGGCCGATCCCGGCATGTTCGATGCGATGCGTAAGTCGATTGCGCGCAAGGCACGCAACCAGAAAGCGCCGTATCACTGCATCGCCTGTGTCGAAGCCTCGGTCACGCAACCGTTCGACGAAGGCATCGCCACCGAGCGCCGTCTGTTCAGCGAACTGGAAAACGCCGACGAAGCCAAGGCGCTGCGCTATGCGTTTTTTGCCGAACGCGAAGTGGCCAAGATTCCGGGTGCGCCCAAGGATTTCAAAGCGCCGAAAATCAAGACCGCGGCCGTGGTGGGCGCGGGCACCATGGGTGGCGGCATCGCCATGAGTTTTGCCGACGCTGGTTACCCGGTGAAGGTGCTGGAAGTATCGCGCGACGTGCTCAATAAAGGCCTGCAGCGCGTGCGCGACAACTACGCGGTTAGCGTCAAGCGTGGCAGCACCACCCATGCGCAGATGGACGAGCGCATGGCGCGCATCACGCCTGTGGAGCGCTACGAGGACATCAGTGATTGCGACGTGGTGATCGAAGCGGTGTTCGAGCGACCGGATGTCAAAAAAGACGTGTTCGCCAAGCTCGAAAAGGTGATGAAGCCGGGCGCGCTCCTGCTCAGCAATTCGTCGGCCATCGACACCGACATCATGGCGGGCATGACCAGCCGCCCGCAGGATGTCGCCGGTGCGCATTTCTTTGCGCCCGCCAATGTGATGAAGTTGTACGAAGTGGTGAAGGGCACCAAGACCTCGGTGGAAACCATCCTGCGCACCATGCAGGTGGGCCGCGACATCGGCAAAATCAGCGCGGTTGCCGGCTCCTGTGACGGCTTTGCAGCCAATCGCAGCCGCGCGCCGTTCGGCACCGAGATGATGCTGATGCTGGAAGAAGGCGCGCTGCCAGAGCAGGTGGACAAGGTGATGGTGGATTTCGGCTACCCCATCGGGCCGTTCGCGGTGGGCGATCTGTCGGGCCTCGACATCGGCTACGACACGCGCAAGCGCCGTGCAGCGGAGAACCCGAACTTCCGCAAAATGCTGATCCCGGACCGCCTGGTGGAAATGGGACGCAAGGGCCAGAAGACCGGCGCCGGCTGGTTCCGTTACGAAAAAGGCGACCGCACGCCGCATCCGGACGAGGTGGTGAAAAGCGTGATCGCCGACGTCGCGCGCGAGTTGGGCATCCCGCAGCGTCAGTTTACCGACGACGAGATTTTGAAGCGGCTGTTATTTGCGTCGGTGAACGAGACGTGCAAGATATTGGAGGAGGGCAAGGCCCTGCGCGCCAGCGACATGGATGTGATGTGGCTGCACGGTTTTGGTTTTCCGCGTTACCGCGGCGGCCTCATGTTCTGGGCCGATGGCATCGGCGTGAAAGAGGTGTATCGGCAGATTGCGGAGTGGCATCAGCGGTATGGTGATCGCTGGAAGCCTGCCGCGTTGTTGAAGGAACTGGCGGAGAGTTGTACGTCGTTCCGTGAGGCCAAGCCGAAGGTGGCGATGTTTGCGGGGTGATTCCCTTAACCGCGCCATCCACACGGGCCGTTCCCGCCGGCGCGGGAACAGCTATTTGGTGTGGCGGCGTTTGACGCGATAGGCAAGAAATGAATGCGAAGGAATTGCTGGTGCAGGCACGTGCACAGGGGCGCCCGGTCCTCGATGAACTGTCGGGAAAATCACTGCTGGCCGCTTACGGTATAACCGTGCCGCAATCACTTTCGGTACGAACCGCCGGTGATGTAGACGCGGCCTTCGCCAAACTGCGTGCCCCGGTTGTCGTAAAAATCATGTCGCCCGACATCCTGCACAAAAGCGATGCCGGCGGCGTGAAGGTTGGCTTGAAATCTGCCGCCGAGGTCAAGGACGCCATAAACACCATGGCCGCCTCGCCACAAATCAAGGCCACACACATAGACGGCTATCTGATCGAAGAAATGGCGCCCGCCGGCCAGGAAATCGTCATCGGTGGCCTGCGCGATCCGTACTTTGGCCCGCTGGTGATGGTGGGCCTCGGCGGCATCTTTGTGGAGGTGCTGCGCGATGTGTCGTTTCGCATCTGTCCGATCACGCGCATCGATGCGGAGGAAATGATCGATGAACTCAAGGGCGCGGCAGTTCTCGCCGGGGCGCGCGGCCGCAAACCCGCGTCGCGCGCGGCGATGGTCGACGCGCTGCTCAAAGTGGGCGGCGAAAAGGGTTTGCTGATGACCCATGCAGACGAGATCAAGGAAGCCGATATCAATCCGATGATTGTTTCAGAAACCGCAGCGGTGGCCGTCGATGCGCGCTTTATTCTATAAACCCCTGTAGAAAATAATGAATAAAAACAATTACTTACAGGATTTCAGCCATTTCTTTGAGCCACGCACCGTGGCCGTGATTGGCGCATCGACGCGCAACCCGCATGCGCTGCCCAATGTGTTCATGCGGCGCATCCGGGAATTTGGTTTCA
>SYEN01000532.1 GCA_005800795.1 Burkholderiales bacterium
GCAAAGAGCCCAAAAAGGGTCTGAATTACGCTTGAAAACGACTCAAAATCTAAAAAAATGGAATCTAAACCAGAAAAGTGTAAAGTCTGGTAATTCAGAGGCGAATCGCCGGTTTTAAACAGGATTTGTAGAAGTGCCCTCAAGTGAAAAGGAGTTAAACATGACCAAAAAACTGATCGCTGTTGCTGTCGCTTCGCTGTTTGCTGTCAGCCCAATCAACGCCCAAAGCCCTGCTGGCGCTGATACGGCCAAATCCAGCGCTGCGGGCGGTGGGGTTTCCGCAGGTGTGGTTGCAGCGGTCGTAGTCGTTGTCGCGGTGGCCGCTGCTGCGTCGGGTGGTAGCGGTGGTGCATCCGCCCCGGCCACATCTACGCAAACTGCAACGGCCACTGCAACGGCCACAGCTGCGGCGGCTGGCAGTACAGCTGCAACTCAAGCAACGTTGGCTGCCGCCAATGCGGCGGCCGGTAATACCGCTGCCAATGCGGCGGCTGTTGCTGCAGGGGTGAACAATAATGCGGGCGTCGTTGCCGCGGCCAGTGCATCGACCGCTGCGGCCACTGCTGCTGCTGCCGCTGCTACCGCAGCCGCTACTGCGGCTTCGAATTTATCTGCCGCTTCCACAACGACTATTGCCGGGGTGGTCAACCCGGCCAATAACCAAGTTATCTGCGCAGCTGCCACGACCTGCACAGCGGCAGAAATTATCAACCTAAACTTAAAGGCAGCTGAAGCAGCAAAGACTGCTGCGGAAGCAGCTACTTCAGCGGCTGTAGCGCTCCGAGCCTACCTTAATGCGGTCCTTTTAGTTGCTCCTGCAGCAAACGTCAGTGCTGCATTGACACAGTTAGTTGCTGCTGAGAATGCTGCAATTGCCTCACAAACGGCAGCGAACAATACCATCGCTGCTTACGAAACCGCAAAGACTGCGGCAGGGATAACTGGAACTGTCATAGCAAACACGACTACCGGAACTACTGGCACCACTGGCACCACTGGCACCACTGGCACCCGTTAATCGTCGGCTGTACATTTTGTTGACTTAAGGCCCCAAGGGCCTATCCTTGGGGCCTTTTCTTTTGGTGCGATCGTAGGCAGTTATACATGCGGCTGTATTCGTTACGATGGGCGGGTTTGGCGCAAGGCGTTTTGATCGTGCTGATGGCGCTGGCCGTACTGCTGCTCGGCGCTTGCGGCCATACACCGGTTTCCCGAACGGTCTGGGATGCCCTGAGCACGGGCAAGAGTGTCGATGCCATCAACCTCAATCCGAATCTGCGTTACCTGCGTGTAACCGCGCGTGGGCGCGTGGTGCTGATGGTGCTGGGCTACGTGGAATCCGCGCCAGATGGTGATCTCGAAACCTGGTATAGCAGCGAAGGTGAAGTGCTGCGCCTGAAGAGTGGCCGGGTGGTAGCTACCGTGGGTCTTGAAACCGACTGGCGTGAGGTGCGGAATGTTTCGTTGCCGCCCTGGAAAGGCTTCACTGGCCAGTCGCCTGTTACCTACCAACGCGAACGCGACGAAATGCCCGGGTTTCGCTTTGGTATTGCCGAAACCGTATCGCTCTACGCGGTTCGCGCGCCTACCAACGCGCTACTGGTGGGTTTGCCCGCGCAGGAATTGCGCTGGTTTGAGGAGGCGGTGCAAGGCCAATTCGGTGGCTTGTCCTCGGCCCGTTACGCGCTGCGTACTACAGATGGCGAACCCCGCGTCGTCTACGGGGAGCAGTGCCTCTCGCCGAATTTTTGTCTGGCGTGGCAAGTGTGGCCGGCCAAGTGAAGCGAATTCCCTTGAGGCGCAAACTGTCAGCGCCGTGGCTGCCGTGCGCCTTGGCACTGTGTCCGTTGTGGCCTACCGCCCACGCGCAATGGACATTGAAGCTCGAGGCCGCTGTCGACCCGCGTGAAGGTGTGCGGCGCTTCGCCGGTGTGTCCAGTGAAGGCGAACGTGTGGCTGGTACAACTGGCGAAACTATAAGCATGGCGCCCGGAGGGCAAAGCAAAGGGGTGCGTTATATTCCCGCCGCGCGGGACGATGGACAAGCCCGAGCCACTACATCGCAGAGTAAAAGCCAGCGTGGTGCACCTGCCGTGCGCGTGACTGCCACTACGCCGCGCGAAGGAATGCGCCTGGCGACAGGTCCACTAGGCGATGGCGGGCAGCTTACTGCTGCCGTGCAGCGAGAAACAGGAAATCTCGCCGCCACTGCGCCGCGCGATGGCGAACGTCTGAGTGACTGGCTGTTGCGCCAACCGGCAGATGTACGGGCCTACTACACCGGGCTTCAATGGCAGGTGCCCGGCGTGCGTGGTTCCCAGGCCGGGCTGAAACGAGATTTGCTCAATTGGCTTGCTCCGGGTGAAATCAAGACAGCCGCGCACGCAAATCTGGCGCACTTAATCGACGCGTTGCCTGTTACCGGCCGCGTACCCATTCCGATCGCCGATGCGCGCTGGCTGCAGGCGCACCCGAAAGAAGACCCTGTATTGGAGTACAACCATACGGTGGTGTTGCCGAATCGCCCAACCACGGTAAGCGTGATTACCACCGAGGGTCAACGCTGCACGCTGCCGCATCGGCCCGGCGGCGAGGCGCGTGACTACCTTAAAGCCTGCGAGCCCGCGCGCATCGGCCGCATCGATCGCGCGTGGCTGATACAACCCGATGGCAGTGTGCGTGTCATGGGCATTTCCTCGTGGAATGCGCAAGCCCAGGAGCAGGTGGCGCCGGGTGCGCTGCTCTGGGCGCCGGTGCGGGACAGCAGTTGGCCGCTGCAGTTTTCGACCATGCTCGTGCAATTTCTGGCTACGCAGGGTTACGACACGATACTCGCCGCTGATGAGTTCCCCAGCGTTGCCCCGGCAGCAGCCGTAACGCCGGGCGTGCCGGCACGCGACCCGGTGGTTACCGCAAATGACTGGGGCGTTATCGGCCTTTTGCAAACGCCTACGGCGCGCATGGCCGAGGTAGGCGATTTTCGCTTTCATATCAGCCGCGTTTACCCCTACGTTCGCGGCAGTATACTCATGCAGCCGTTCGATTGGCTGGAGGTGGGGTATCGTTACACGGATATCAAGAACCGCCTCTACGATCCCACACTGGTTTTGGGTACCCAATCGAACAAGGATAAGAGCATCGATTTCAAGGTGCGTCTGATCAAGGAAACCGAGCTCTGGCCGCAGCTTGCTGTGGGCGTCACCGATATCGGAGGCACTGGCCTGTTCTCCAGCGAGTACGTGGTTGCCAATAAACGAACTGGCAATTTTGACTGGAGTCTGGGTATAGGCTGGGGAAACCTGGGGGCGAGCGGCAATGTCCGCAACCCCCTCACCTTGCTCAGTAACCGCTTTGAAACGCGACAGGGCGGGGCGACAGTGACCGGTGGCACCGTCAACGCCAAATCCTACTTTCGCGGCAGCAGCTCCCTCTTCGGCGGGGTGCAGTACCACACACCTTGGGACAAGTGGTTGGTAAAAGCCGAATACGACGGCAACAACTACCAACGTGAGCCACAGGCCAACAACCAGGTGCAGCGTTCTCCGATAAATCTGGGCGTGGTGTACCGGTATAACCCGTTCCTCGATGTGTCTGTCGGGATCGAGCGTGGCAACACGTTGATGCTGAGCCTTACCGTGCACGCGCCACTGAACCGTCTCCATGCCCCCAAAGTATCGGATGCGCCCACGCCCCGCGTTGTCGCAAGCCGTCCGGTGGAGGAACCCACATGGGTGGCCACCGCAAATGACATTCTGGCCATGTCTAATTGGGGGGTGCGGCAATTCAACCGCGAAGGCGATGTGCTACAGGTGGTTATAGAAAGCCCGCAGGGCGCTCACTGGAACGAACGCATTGAGCGTATTACTGCCGTGTTGCATCGGGATGCTCCGGCCCCGGTCAACACCTTTGAACTAATTTTCGTCGAACAGCGTATGCTGCTGACCAAACGCGTGATTCAGCGTGAACCCTGGGTGAGGAAAACCCTTCAGCGTCAAGCTTTGTCCGATGGTTTTCAGGCCGCCGTGGCGGTAGAGCCACCAGATGCTGTGCCGTCGTCACCTTTCTGGAAGGCCAACCGACCCGCATTCGGCTATGCGTTCGTGCCCACATGGCAGCAGAATCTGGGCGGCCCCGACGGGTTCTTGCTGTTCCAGGCTGGTGTGGCGACCGCCTTTGGATTGAAACTCTCGCAGGATACTGCGATCTCCGGATCGCTCAATCTTGGCCTGTACGATAATTACGACAAGTTTAAATACACCGCGCCCAGCAATTTGCCGCGCGTGCGTACTTTTCTGCGCGAGTACACGACCTCAACTCGCCTCACCCTACCCAACCTGCAAATTACCCGCATGGGCAAGATGGGCGCCAATCAGTTCTACAGTGCGTACGGCGGCTATCTGGAGAACATGTATGCCGGCGTGGGGGGTGAGTGGCTTTACCGCCCGTGGCACAGCCCGCTTGCCATTGGCATTGATGCCAATTTTGTGCAACAGCGCAGCTTCAGACAAAATTTCACCTTCAACAAGGCGGATACGCAAACTGGTTATCGCGTAGCCACGGGCCATGCCACAGCGTATTGGGACACCGGTTGGAACTCCACTCACGTCAAACTGCAAGTTGGGCGTTATCTGGCGAAAGATAGTGGAGCGACACTCGACGTCAGCCGTTCATTTGCCAACGGTGTCGTCATTGGTGCCTGGGCTACGAAAACGAATATCACTGCCGAACAGTTTGGCGAGGGCAGTTTTGACAAGGGCATTTATGTCAGGATTCCCTTCGAAGTGATGACCACCACGCGCAGCGGCGGTGTGGCCAGTCTTGTTTACAACCCGTTGACGCGGGATGGCGGCGCGCGGCTTAACCGCAGCATCACAATGTACAACGCGACCAATCCTCGCGGCAAACATCAGACGAGTTACGTTCCGGGTAACAGCGTCGAGTCAGGACACTAGCCCGCCCTTTGATATTCCCGTAATATGGTCAAGATGAATTCTTCGGAACAACAGACGCAGGACTGGTATGCAAAGTACTACGCCGAGAAGGGTTTGGATCGCAATGATCTGCTGACTAACCCTGAGGTGTTATTCCAGATTTTGGCCTGCGAGCGATCAGTGATTAGCGCCTTGCGCGCCGCCAACATATGCGATCGTACTGTTACTCGTGTGCTTGATGTCGGTTGTGGCGCAGGTGCCAGTTTGCTCAGATTTGTCGGAATGGGATTCGAGCCCTCCAACCTTTACGGCGTGGACATAATGGACGAGCGCATTCGAGAGGCTCGCGCAAGGCTGCCAGGCCTAAAATTCTCTTGCGCCGACGCTACTGCACTGCCATTCGAATCGAATTCATTCGATTTGGTTCTCGAATCAACCATGTTTGTGCAGCTTACTGATGAGGCGTTGGCGCAAAAAATCGCAGCAGAAATGTTGCGTGTAACGAAAAAAAATGGGCATTTGTTGCTGATCGACTGGCGTTACTCCAAGCCGGGCAGTGCCGATTACCGCGGACTGTCGATGCAGCGGCTTAAGCGTCTGTTTGCGGTTCCAACCGACTCGTGTGTAGAGTTCGTCAGTCCCGGCTCCTTGGTGCCGCCCATTGGCCGTCGAATTTCTCGAAGCTTACCTAGCCTGTATTTCCTGCTTGAGGCGGTGTTTCCAATCTTGGCTGGGCAAACAGCGACTTTGCTCCGCAGACTTTAACGAATGGTCATTTCAAGCAGTTTTTGCTCGAAGTGATTGAATTTCAACAAATAAAAAAATGACAGCGTCGAAATCGGCTGTATTGAGCTCGTACGCTTAGCTGTGATATGAGATTCGTAAAATCAGATTTTTCCTGAGTCATTCAGCTGGCATGTGTCGGCATTGACCGGCTCTGTTACCGGTTTTTCATCGCGCGGAGTGCTTCAGCGCAATTCTGTTGCGACCCGCGAAGGTCGCCGCCGCCGCAACATCATCAGCAGCATCAACGGTGCCAGCGCCGCGATCAGATGCTTGAGGCTGTGGCCGCTGATCCATTGCGCGGTGAAGGTGAACGCGTCATGGTCAAAGCCCTCGGCAACTTTTGCCAGTGCGTAAAAGCCCAGCCCGTATAACAGATAGACGCGATGCGAATAGCGCGCGGGGAACATCGCCAGCACAAACGGGATCGCCAGCAGCGGCGCGAGCTGCACCCAGATGTACATGCGCAGATCATCCGTGTGACGCCACCAAAACACGCTGGCGATGCCCAATACCAGCGCGGGGATCAACACGGGCTTTTCAATGCGCGCGCCGAGGTGCTCGCTTAACAACGCGGTGAACAGCCCCATGAACGCCAGTGTCATCGGCAGCCGGTCCCACACCAGCGTGTCGTCGTTGGGTCGATAGTGGTAATAGGCGGAGCCGAAAAATACCAGTGCCACACCGGCGAAGAACATCATCCACGAGAGGTGCGCACCGTCCCGTAGATTGCGGCGACACCAAACCCAGCCCCACAGTCCCACCAGCAGGAACGCGAGGTTCGACGCGACATTGCTGAAGTTGACAATGCCCAGACACGTGCGCGTGTCGGCAAAAAGGTGGTAGCCCTTGCTTTGCGGGATGGGGCCGTACAGCAACAACAGATAGACGAGGGGCGCGGCGATGATCGCCAGCAGCCACGTCATGCGGCTGTTCCACTGCAGGGGCGGATTATTTTCCAAGGGGCTTGATACCCAGTTCCGCCGCCAGTGTATTCAGTGCCGCCATCAGCGACGGCGGCATGGGCACGCCATTTTGCAGCCGATCCGCGCGCGCAGCGTGCGAGCCTTCGCCGGGGATGTGGATGCGATCCACGCCGGGCAAGCGCTCGGAGTTACGCAGATCGCGTACCAGCGCATCGACGCTCTTTTTGAAATCTGCCACCGGCTGAAAGGCCTCGATGTTGATGGCGACGATGCAGTGGCCGGTGTTGGTGGGCGTCACGTCATCGGCGTTAAAGTCGACGACATCGCGCCCCATCGCCGCGCCATTCAATGTGCCCGCGAGCAGTCCAAACATCAGCGCAAGGCCGTAACCCTTGTAGCCGCCGATGGGCAGCAGAAAACCCTCGTTGGATTTTTTCGGATCGGTCAACGGCCGACCTTGCCGGTCCATCATCCAGCCCTCGGGCATCATCTCACCGCGTTGCGCCTTGGTTTTGACTTTGCCATACGCGGCAACCGTGGTGGCCATGTCGAGGATCACCGGTGCTTCCGTTTCTCCCGGCAACGCAATGGCAATCGGGTTGGTCGAGAGCAGCATGTCCAACCCACCCCACGCGGGCAGATGGTTGGCGTTGCCCACCGCGAGATACAGCCCGATCATGTTGTGCGCCACCGGCATGCTGGCGTAGAGCGACGCCGGCCCGGCGTGATTACTCCACTTCGCGCCCACCCATGCCACACCGGCGGTTTTCGCTTTTTCAATCGCGCGTTCAGCGGCAAACTTCATCACCA
>SYEN01000533.1 GCA_005800795.1 Burkholderiales bacterium
AAATGGATGCGCTCGCCGCGCCACGCCCAGATCGACGGGCTGACATACTGTATGGTTTTGATCCCCGTCTGCTTGAGATCAAATTCAAGCCCGAGATTAAAATCCGGCGCGTCGATGCCGATGAACACTGCCGGTGGCTGTAGCAGAAAATGGCGCTTCAGTTTGCGGCGTATGCCCGCGAGCTCGGGATAGTGGCGCAGCACCTCGACATAGCCGCGCACTGCAAGTTTTTCCATCGGATACAGCGCGCTAACACCAGCGGCAATCATGCGCGGGCCGGCGATGCCCTCAAATCGCAGATCGGGACGCCGCGCCTTCAACGCCTGCACCAGATGCGCGCCGAGCAAGTCGCCGGAAGCTTCGCCGGCCACCAACCCGATCACCGGCGCGGCGCTCATGCGTGCTAACGAATGATGCCGCGGCCAGTCACCGCCAAAAAATCGATCAGCGGCTGCACGTCCGGGCACTCGACCGCCTGTTCACGCAGCGCGGCCAGCGCCTGCTCTACGGTATCCCCAGTGCGAAACACCGTTCTGTAGGCGCGTTTCAAACCAGTGATTGTGCCGGCATTGAAACCGCGGCGCTTGAGTCCCTCTGCGTTGATGCCGTACGGCTTGGCCGGACTGCCGGAAGCGGTGATAAAAGGCGGAACGTCTTTCAGCACATGCGTGCCGATGCCGGTGATGACATGCGCACCGACACGGCAGAATTGATGCACACCGGTATAGCCGCCAAGTATCGCGTGATCGCCGATGTGCACATGGCCCGCGAGTTGCGCATTATTGGCAAAAATGGTGTGGTTGCCTACCTGGCAGTCATGCGCGATGTGCACGTAAGCCATGATCCAGTTGTCGTTACCCACGCGGGTAACGCCGGTATCCTGCGCTGTGCCGGTGTTGAGTGTGCAGAATTCGCGGATGGTGTTGTTGTCGCCGATCTCCAGGCGTGTCGGTTCGCCTGCGTATTTTTTGTCCTGCGGCGTCTCGCCCAGCGACACAAACTGAAAAATACGATTGTTGACGCCGATACGCGTATGTCCCTTGATCACCGCATGAGGGCCAATGACGCAACCGGCACCGATCTCGACGTGCGGGCCGATGATCGAATACGGGCCGATTTCGACATCGGCGGCGATGCGCGCTGCTGCGTCGACCAGCGCCGTGGGGTGTATCCGAGAAGTCATATAAGTATTTGTTTTATATAACTATTTTTTGACAGCCCGTTTGGCGCACAACAACTGCGCTTCGGCCGCCAGCTCGCCATCCACTTTGGCTTGCGCGCTGTATCGCCACACGCCGCGCATGTGTCTGTCTATCGACACGTGCAGATGCAGCGCGTCACCGGGTGATACTGGCTTCTTGAAGCGCGCATTGTCGATACCGACGAAAAAATACAGCGAATTCGGATCGGGCTTCTCGTTCACAGTGAGAAACGAAAGTATCGCCGCCGTTTGCGCCAGCGCTTCGATAATCAGCACGCCCGGCATCACCGGATACTGGGGAAAGTGTCCATTGAAAAACGGCTCGTTGATGGAGACGTTTTTCAGCGCGACGATGTCCTTGCCTGGTTCGCACGAGAGCACGCGATCCACCAGCAGAAAGGGGTATCGGTGCGGCAGATACTCAAGCACCTGGTGGATATTCATGGGCATCGCGGGTGCTGGCGAGGCCAGCGTCGATTCAGTGGTCATGAGGATTTTCCTTCCAGCCGCGCGAGGCGCTGCTCCAGCTGTTTGATATGCTTTGCCATCTCGTCCAGATGACGTATTTGTATCGCATTGCGGCGCCATGCGCGCGTTTCCTCGAAGGGATAACCGCCGCTGTAACTGCCCGCCTGGGTAATCGATTTCGTGATCAGCGATTTGCCTGCTATGTCGACATGATCTGCAATCGTCAGATGTCCCGAGATTCCCACGGCACCTCCAATGCGGCAGTAGCGGCCGATATGCGTGCTGCCGGCGATACCGGTGCAGGCCGCTATAGCCGTGTGTGCGCCCACCCGCACGTTGTGCGCGACCATGATGAGATTATCCAGGCGCACGCCATCTTCGATCACGGTATCGTCGAGAGCGCCGCGATCCACCGTGGTGTTGGCGCCGATTTCGACATCGTTGCCTATGATGACGCGGCCGATTTGTGGCACTTTGACCCAATGGCCGCCGCCGTTGTCGCTGCGGCCATTGTTTGCTTCACTGCTGCCGGACGCTTCCCACGCATTGCCAAAACCATCCGCGCCGATCACCACGCCAGCATGCAGTATCCCGCGCTCGCCAATGCGGCAGCCGTGATAAATCACAACGCCTGGCCACAACCGCGTACCGGCACCGATGGTCACATCGTCACCCACCGTGCAATTATCCCCGATGACAACGCCTGCGCCGATACGCACTTTGCTGCCCACCACGGCATGCGCCCCTACGCTGACGCCCTTGCCCAAAATCGCACCGCCATCCACCACCGCGCTCGCGTGTACGCCAGCCACAGGCATTGCCAGCGGATGCAGCAGTGCCGTTACACGTGCAAAATACGCGTGAGGATTGACACAGACGATACGCGGCAGCGGTGTGGCATCACGCAGCGGCGCGGCCAGCACTACAGCACCAGCGTGCGTCTTGTGCAGCTCTGGCAGAAAGCGCTCATGCATCAGAAAGGTAATGGACACGGCATCTGCACCGTCCAGCGTGCCAGCCTTCTCAACGCGCGTGGCAGGATCCCCTACAACCTCCCCACCGAGAGATTGCACGATTTCCCTCAAGCTATAGGGATGCGAGCGCTCAGTCATGGCAGGCGGCATCAATTCAGGTGCGCGCCATTGCAGCGCACTATTTGCCGGCCAGCGCCTTCAATACGCGGTCGGTAATGTCAATGCGCGGGCTGCGGTAAACGGCTTCCTGAACGATGAGATCGAACTTCTCCGACTCGGCGATCTGGCGGATGATTTTGTTGGCGCGCTCGAGTAAGGCACCGAGCTCCTGATTGCGCCGCAGATTCAGATCTTCCTGCAACTCGCGCTGCAGGCGTTGCAGGTCGACTATTTGTCGGGACATGTCCTGTTCACGAGCGCGGCGATCGTTTTCGCTCATGGTCAGCACATCTTTTTCAAATTGCGCCTGAGCCGATTTGATCACTCCCTCACGGCGCTGGATTTCCTGCACGCGCGGTTGAAACTCGCGTTCAAGTCGCTTGCTGGCTTCATCTGCCGGCGCGGATTCTCGATTGACCCGCTCGGCATCGACAAAACCGATTTTCAGATCGGCTGCCAGCACGTTGGCGGACCAAAACCCGGTGAGCACCATCAAAATCGGTATCAAATTACGCATACGAATTCCCTTGCCATCGAACAGCACTAAAAAGCACCGCCGAAAGTAAACTGAAATACTTGGCGCCGGTCGTCAATCTTGTTCACCAGAGGCGCAGCCACACTGAATTTCATCGGACCGAATGGCGACACCCATGCCAGCGCCACGCCCGTTGAGTAGCGCCATGCGCTGGGTTCAAATTTACCATCAGAGACGCCGCCTGCATCAAAAAAGGCGCTCAGCCGAACCGATTTATCGTTGGTCAGGCCCGGGAATGGAAACAGATATTCCACGTTGCCCAACAGTTTGCGGTTGCCGCCGCGCGGATCACCATTGGCATCACGCGGTGCCACGGTATTCAACCGGTAACCACGCAAGGAAGATACGCCACCGGCGAAGTAATTTTTGAAGAACGGCAGCGACTTGTTGCCATAACCATCGCCCAACCCAATCTCGCCATTCAGCATCAGCGTGGTTGTGCGCGTCAGCGGGAAATAGCGTTGGTACTGATAATTCAGGCGGTAATAGCGCAGCGTGCCGCCTGGCAGTCCGCCATCCGCAAACGCGCGATGATAGGTGCCTGTAGTGGGATAGATCAGGGAATCCCGCCCATCGCGCACCCATCCGATGCTGGGCATCAATGCCGTGTTACCCGAGCCAAAGAGACTTACGTAATCCGTGTAGAACAAGGGGCTGGTGGGAAACGTGGTAATGGTAGTCTGCTCATAGGCCAAACCGTACTGAATGGTATCGAGTTCCGAAATGGGCACGCCGAAACGCACGCCAAACCCGGTGGTCTTGGTGACGTACTCACCCAGACTGTTGCCCTGTGCATCGATCTTGCGGTGATACAAGTCGTAGCCCACACTGACGCCGTCTGACGTGAAATAGGGATCCGTAAACGATAGCGAATAAACGGTGTTGGTATCGCTGCTGCTGATCGTCGCCGACAAGTGCTTGCCGGAACCGAAAATATTGTTTTGTGACACGGAACCTGACAATACGATGCCCGAACCGCTGCCAAATCCCGCACCCAACAGCACGTTGCCGGTGGGCTTTTCCACCACCGTAAAATTGACATCGACTTGATCGGTGGTGCCCTGCACGGCGGGATTCTCGACATTTACCTCGGTGAAGTACCCCAGCTTGTCAATGCGCTGCCTGGACTTAGTAATATTGCCGCTCGAGTACCAAGCGCTTTCCATCTGCCGCATTTCACGGCGAATCACCTCGTCGCGCGTACGCGTATTACCTGCCACATTGATACGGCGCACATAAACCCGACGGCCCGGATCGACAAAGAAGGTGAAGGTCGCCTCGCGCTTTTCCTTGTTCAGTTCAGGGGAGGCATTGACGTTGGCGAACGCGTAACCGTCGTTGGCCAACCGGTCGGTCATGCTTTTGGTTGATTCAGTAACCCGCGCACGCGAAAACACGTCACCCGCCTTGAAGGTGATCAGCTTGCGCAGTTCCGCCTCGGGCACCAGCAGTTGACCTTCCAACTTGATATCGGAAACGGTGTATTTCTGACCCTCGGTGATGCTGACGGTAATATAAATATCTTTCTTGTCCGGTGTAATCGAAACCTGGGTCGAGTCGATATTGAACTCGAGAAAGCCGCGATCCTGATAAAACGAGCGCAGGGTCTCCAAGTCGGCCGACAACTTTTGCCGCGAGTACTGATCCTGCTTGCTGTACCACGTCAGCAACCCCGGCTCGCGCAGCACGAACAACCCCAGCAACTGCTTCTCGGTGAAAGCCTTGGCGCCGATAATCGCAATCTGCCGGATTTTCGAGGAATCGCCTTCCGTAACCGAAAAATTTACCGCCACCCGGTTGCGTTCCAGCGGCGTTACGGTAGTGGTGACCTCTGCTGCGTACTTGCCGCGCGTCAGATATTGGCGCTTCAATTCCTGCTCCGCACGATCTGCCGTACCGCGGTCGAAGATACGCCCCTCAGCCAGTCCTATCTGCCGCATGGCCTTGTTCAGCGTCTCCTTGTCAAACTCTTTCACACCGGTAAATTCAACCTGCGCGATGGAAGGCCGCTCCTGCAACACGACCACCAGCACGTTGCCATCGACTTCCAGCGTGACATCACGGAAAAAGCCGGTGGCAAACAAAGCGCGTATTGCCTCCGATGCCTTGTCGTCGGTAAGCGTGTCGCCCACACGCATCGGCAGATAGCTGAATACGGTGCCCGCTTCAGTGCGCTGCAGGCCTTCGACGCGGATGTCCTTGATCACGAACGGATCAATCGCCCATGCTGCAGGTGCATGCAGCAACGGTAGCAGAGCGTAGACAAGCGCCAAAGTCAGGCCGATACGGACGCGCCGGGGAGGCCAGGCGCGCCAAGCGCGCGGAACGCAAAAACCCATGAACTAGCCGCTTATCAGTCGATTAACGTCGTTGAAAAGTGCAAACGCCATCATGAGCAACAACACGCTCACGCCGACGCGCTGACCGATTTCCATGAACTTTTCCGATACCGGCGAGCCCTTGAAAATCTCAACGATATAATACATCAAATGTCCCCCATCCAATAAGGGGATCGGCAGCAGATTCAGCACGCCAAGACTGATGCTGATCAGCGCCAGAAAAACCAGATAGGCGATCCAGCCGTGCTGTGCCGATTGTCCCGCGTAATCAGCAATGGTGATTGGCCCGCTCAGATTCTTTAGCGAAACATCGCCCACCAGCATCTTGCCCAGCATTTTCAGACTGAAAATCGAGGTATCCCAGGTTTTCATGACAGCCTGACCAAGACCATCCAGTAATCCATAACGAACTTCCACGCGATACTTTTCAGACGCCGAACGCAGAGGTTGCAAGGTAGCGCCGATACGGCCAATCTTGCGGCTATCACTATCGGCCACAACATCCGGCGTAATCTGCAATGGCGGCAACACCACACCGCCACGGCGGATTTCCGCAATCAACGGCTGGCCGGCATGCTGCTGTATGATTTTGATGGACTGCTCGACCGTCTCAATTCGTAAGTTGTTCAATGCGACCAATTCGTCGCCACCTTTCAAGCTCGCGCGATCCGCGGCGCCACCAGGCGTCAAGCGGCCAATTTCCGGCGGCGCCTTGATCTGAAAACGTGTCACACCCAGTGTCTGTAAAAAATCCCCATCAAGATCAGCAGGAGTCAACGCCGCCATATCCAGACTACGCGTGGCAGGCTGATCCTTCTCCGTCATCACCTGCACATCGACAGTAACCTTGCGCACCGCATGCTTGAGCAAAATCCAGCGCGCATCCTGCCACGTGGATACCTCCTCGCCATCCACCTTGAGTATGGTGTCG
>SYEN01000534.1 GCA_005800795.1 Burkholderiales bacterium
CGAACTGCGCATCAGGGCGCACATCTCGCAGGACGAACGTCTGCTCAACGCGTTCGCGGCGGGCGAGGACATCCACCGCGCCACGGCAGCGGAGATTTTTGGCGGCACGCCGGCGACAGTCGACGGCGAACAGCGCCGCTACGCCAAAGTCATCAACTTTGGTCTCATTTACGGCATGTCCGCCTTCGGCCTGGCAAGGCAACTGGGTTTGGAGCGCAGCGCCGCCCAGCAATACATGGAGCGTTACTTCGCGCGTTACCCCGGCGTCGATGCCTACATGAAAGACACCCGCGAGCGGGCGCGCAATCAGGGCTACGTCGAAACCGTTTTCGGCCGCCGCCTGTGGCTGCCCGAAATCCGCAGCTCAAATCAGGCCCGCCGTCAGGGCGCCGAACGCGCTGCGATCAACGCGCCGATGCAAGGCACTGCTGCTGATCTCATCAAACTGGCGATGATCGCGGTGGATCAATGGCTCACGCGTGAAAAACTTGCCACCAAACTCATCATGCAGGTGCATGACGAACTGGTGCTGGAAGTGCCGCTGGCCGAACGCGATGTGGTCAGGCAGCAGTTGCCCGTGTTGATGAACGGCGTGGCAAAGCTGGCGGTGCCATTGCTGGTGGAATTGGGTGAGGGCGCTAATTGGGACAAGGCGCATTAAATCTGCCTGGGGTGGCCTTTTCCAGGTTGGTTGCGCGGGATACAGAAAGTTCGAATCGTTGTAGCTGCGCTGACCCCGGCAAGTGCCATGAGACTGTGTTGAGGGAGCTTCATGCAAATCAAAATATCCATGGATGATCAAATTCATACGGATGAAGTTCTTGAAATCTATAAAGCCAACGAATGGTCATCGGCCAGCAAACCAGTTGAGCTGATGGCAGCTTTGAGAAATTCGCACGGCCTTGTTACCGCACGTTGCGAAGGTAAGCTTGTGGGTATTGGCAATGCAATTTCCGATGGGCATTTGGTGGTCTATTTCCCGCATATGTTGGTTCACCCGGTATTCCAGCGCCAAGGGGTTGGCCGGCAAATGATGGCTGCGATGCTCAAAAAATACGCAGGCTTTCACCAACAAATGCTTACTGCGGATAGTAAAGCGATCGCGTTCTACGAATCGTTGGGGTTCGCACGAGCGGGAAAAACAGAACCCCTGTGGATTTACTCCGGAACAGAGCATTAACGCCTGCGAATGAACATCTAGCGCGAGTGTAGGGCGGCAAAATAGTTTTTGCCTGTGCATGTTGGTTCGGTTGATAGCAAATGAATTGGTTTTGATGCTGTCCAGTCCGGGGCCAGGTTGTGTTTGTTCGTGGCCGTGGTTTTGTGCGGGTGCTGCATCGCGTTATCCGGTATGCGATCATTCGCCCGTGGAACCTACTGAACTCATTCGCCTTATCAAGGAAATCGGTCGTGGCAAACATGCCGCGCGTGATTTAAATCGCGACGACGCGCACGCATTGTTCGCTGCTGTGCTCGCGGGCACGGTGCCGGATTTGCAGTTGGGCGCAGTGCTGATGGCGCTGCGCATCAAGGGTGAATCGCTCGACGAATTGGCCGGTTTTATGGCGGCGTGCGAAGCAAGTTACCCGCACTTGAGCGCACCTGCGGGCGCGGTGCCGCTGGTGATCCCGGCCTACAACGGCGCTAGGCAGTTGCCGAATTTGACGCCGTTGTTGGCGCACTGGGTAGCACGCGAGGGCGTTCCAGTGTTGATGCATGGCGTGCGTGACGATCCTGGCCGCGTGACTACGCACGACGTGCTGGCAGCGATGGGGATTAGTTCGGCGCAATCGCTGGCCGAGGCCGAAGCGCAATTACAAACACGCCGGTTGGCATTTATCTGCATAGACAGACTGACACCCGCGCTCGCCCGCGTGCTGTCTCTACGCCGGCAGATGGGCGTGCGCAGTTCGGGGCACACGCTGGCAAAGATGTTGCAGCCCTTCAACGGGCCGGCGGTTCGGCTGGTGAGCGTGACGCACCCAGAGTACGTGGTTCGCATGCGCGAATTTTTTTCACGCTTTGACGTGGGGGGTGCAAATGCCCTGCTGTTGCGTGGCGCGGAAGGCGAGGCGGTGGCGCATCCGCGCCGCGAGCCGGCCATCGATTGGCTGGACGGCAAGTCCGTTCAAACCTGGCGCACGGATGCCGAAGACAATCCGCCATTGCCCGCATCGCGCGATGCGCAAGTCACAGCGGAATGGATCGCCGGCGCATTGGCAGGCAGGCATTCGACGCCTGCCGCGATCAAGCATCAGGCCGCTTGTTGCGTTAAGGCTGCGCAGTTATTGAGTAATCGAAGGTGACGTTCATGGCGGGTTGCATACGGGGTGGCTGGCACGCGCTGCTGCTGGCTGCGCTAAATGTCAGTGCGCACGCGCAGTTGGGGTCGCTGCCGCGCCACTCGCCCTACCCGGGCGGGGTGGCCATCGTGAAGCTGAGCGATGCCGATGCACCGGTGCTGGAGGTGACGTACGGCGGTAATCGCGTGCTGACGGTATTGCTGAGCGAAGGCCTGTTCGGCGTGGTCGGCATTCCGCTGGACGCCACGCCCGGCATGCAGCAACTGCAAATCAACGCGGCGAAGGACGGCGTACGTGTGGCGTATCAGACCGCATTTGAGATCAAGACCAAGACGTATGCCACGCAGCATTTGCGCATTGATCCACGCTTTTTGCAGTTATCGCCTGAGAATCAAAAGCGCGTGGAGCGCGACCAGCCGCTGATTGCGACCGCGAAAACGCACTGGAGCGAAGCGCGGCCAGCCAGTTTTGTGCTGGATTTGCCGACGCCCGGCCGTCTGTCCGCGCGCTTTGGTTTGCGTCGAACATTAAACGGCAAGGAAAGCTGGCCGCACGGCGGGCTGGATGTGGCGGTGGGCACGGGTACGCCGCTGCGAGCGGCGGCGGCGGCGCGCGTCATCGCCGTCGATGATTATTTTTACTCCGGCAAGAGCGTGTGGCTGGACCACGGGCAGGGCTTCATCACGCTGTACATTCACATGAGCCGCATCGATGTGAAGGATGGCGATACGGTTGAGCGCGGCAGCGTGATCGGTTTGTCGGGTGCCAGCGGTCAAGTGACTGGCCCACACCTGCATTGGGCGGTGGTGCTGAACGGTGTTTATGTGGATCCGGAATTGTTTTTGAAAACGCCGTGATACTACTCAAGCGTGGGGTGGCCATGCGCGTAGCCTGTGCCGCTCACCCAAGCGGGCGTAACGTAAGTATCTGTTTTTATTGATATTTATTCTGGAGGTTTTTCAACAGCCGCGCGCCACTGCGCCGAAAGCTCTGCCAGCCCTTTGTAAAACCCAGCCTCTTCCTGTTTGGCGAGTGCGGCGTCTTCACCGGCGGGCGTGGCGATGCGCAATGCCAGCGCGAGAAATTCGCGTTCCTTAAGCGCAGCATCGGTTTTTAGAAACGCCACGAACTCGGCGCGGGTTTCGGGTGCGAGCTTCTGCCGCAGCGCGTCGATTTCTGCAGCAGCGGTTGCCACTGCGCCCAACTGCACAAAGCCGGAATTTGCCGCAACAAATTTGCCGCCGATGCGCAGGCTTTCCTCGTAAAGAATCGTTTCGCTCTCGAACAGCACCACGAACTCGCGCCGCGCACGATTGTCCGGCGAACGAAACGCCGCCTGCTCCTGTGCAGACAGCCGGTCGACGCCGATCATCGCTCGCGACAGCGCCCGCGTGAGTTCCGCCGGGTAAAACACCAGAAAGACTTTCTCCAGTTCGATCAGCGCTACGCCCGCAGGCGTGCGATAAAACGCGAGCAGCGTATTAAGCTCCTCCAAAGAGAAGCGCTGCGCGTATTCCCGTGCCAGCGCCTCGTCGATCCACATAAAACTGGCGTCGCGCCCCATGCGCGCGAGGTAATCGGCGTAAAGCTTGCGCCACTCAACATTGATGCGCTTTTCAATGGCGGCCCAATTGGGATGCTGCGGATTCCACGCAGGCCCCTTGCCCACAGCTTTCAGCAGCACCGGGACGTAGGCCCGCACGCGCAGTTCTTCGAGATCGCGTTTTTTGTCGGTGTAGCCGGTTTTTATTGTGATTAGTTCCCGCGCAAGCGGGAGCGTTTCTTGGGCTTGCGTTAGCCTAGCAAAACACAGGACAAAAAGAATGGAGAAAAGCAGCCGAATGCACATCAGATTGCTTGGTAGAACCAACCGGTTGCCCGGTGGTGTTCCATAAGGATGCATTTTTAGATGCTGTAGCCGTTACTCTCAGGCGCACTGCCCGCCCGCAATGCCTGCCCAATCACTGCTCGCGTCAGTGTCGGCGCAAATAGTTCAATAAAATCATATACATATGAGCGTAGCGCCACACCACGCCGGATCGCCAGCCGGGTGATGTTGCTGGTAAATAAATGGGCGGCGTCGATGGCGATGAGGTCGCTGTCGGCTCGGGGGTCGAAGGCCATAGCAGCGATGATGCCGATACCGAGGCCTTCGCGCACGTAGGTTTTGATGACGTCGGAGTCGAGTGCGGTGAGTACGATGTCGGGCGTGACGTTTGCGCGGGCAAAGGCTTCGTCGATGTGCGGGCGGCCGGTGAAAATGACTTCGTAGGTGACGATGGGGTAGCGCGCGAGTTCCTGCAACGTGGGCCTGCGCACGCCAGCGAGCGGATGATCCGGCGGTGCCACTACCACGTGGTTCCACGTGTAGCACGGAAAGCTCAGAAGATCGGTAGCGCGTGCCAGCGATTCGGTAGCGATGCCAATGTCGGCTTCGCCGCTACGCACCGCATCGACGATGCGTTGCGGTTCGCTTTGGTGAAATGCCAGTTTCACGTGGGGAAATTTGCCACGAAAGCGCGCCACTACGCGCGGCAGGGCGTAGCGCGCCTGGGTGTGGGTGGTGGCGACCACCAGCTCACCGGCATCGCGGCTGCGGAAATCGGCGGCGGCGGTGCGCAGATTGGTTTGCTCCTGCAATAGGCGTTCGACGATGGGCACGATTTCGCGGCCGGCGTCGGTGTGGCCGGTGAGGCGTTTGCCGTGGCGGGTGAAAAGCTCAACGCCCAGCTCCTGTTCAAGTTCGCGAATCTGGCGGCTGATCGCGGGCTGGGTGGTGTGCAGCGCCTGCGCTACCTCGGTCAGATTGAAGCGCTGGCGGGCGGTTTCGCGCACGGCGCGGAGCTGTTGGAGATTCACGTTAGTTGGCAGCAGATAGGGATGTCGTGTTGGTAGTCACCAACTATTTCCATTCTCTTTCTTGCTATTAGGGCATTCTATTAAAGTGGTGCTGTAGATTAATCAATATATACTATTGATTAAATTCAATAAAATGGGATTAAAAATGGGCTTCTGTCGCAGAAAAACTACGTAATATACGAAAATAGAATTAACAAATTCATAAATAGACGTTTATAGAATATAAGACTTCAGCGACTATCGCAACCCCGCCAAAAATTGGCGCGTTCAAGCATCTTTAAAGTCGAACAAAGTCAAATAAAACAAGGACTTTCGCATGTATCACTACGACGACATCGACCACCGCATCGTAGCCGAACGAATCGATCAGTTCCGCGACCAGACACAGCGCTTCCTCGCCGGTAAGCTGGCTGAGGACGATTTCCGCCCGTTGCGCCTACAAAACGGGCTGTATGTGCAAAAGCTTGCGCCGATGCTGCGCGTAGCGGTGCCCTACGGGCTGCTGTCGGCGGCGCAGGTGCGCATGTTTGCGCACATCGCGCGCAAGTACGACCGCGGCAATGGCCACTTCAGCACGCGTCAAAATATCCAGTACAACTGGCCCAAGCTTGCCGAGGTGCCGGATATTCTCGCCGACCTCGCCAAGGTCGAAATGCACGCGGTGCAAACCAGCGGCAATTGCATACGCAACATCACCGCCGATCATCTGGCCGGCATCGCGCCCGACGAAATCGTCAATCCGCTGGTGTGGTGCGAGGTGCTGCGGCAATGGTCGACGTTTCACCCGGAGTTCGCGTTCTTACCGCGCAAATTCAAGATCGCTGTGTCGGGCGCGACGGAAGATCGCGCTGCGATTCAACTTCACGATATCGGCCTGCAAGCCTTGCGGGACGACAAAGGCGAGGTTGGCTTCAAAGTTTACGTCGGCGGCGGCATGGGGCGCACGCCGGTCATCGGCCAGGTGATTCGTGAGTTTCTGCCGTGGAAACATTTGATCACGTACCTCGAAGCCGTGATTCGCGTCTACAACCGCCATGGCCGGCGCGATAATTTATACAAGGCGCGCATCAAGATTTTGGTGAAGGAACGCGGCATCGCTGCGTATCGCGGCGAAGTCGAAGCCGAATGGCAAAGTCTGGTGGACGGCCCCGGCACGCTCACCAAAGCTATTGTCGAAGGCATTGCCGCGCGCTTTACTGCGCCGCCGTACCGTCCCTTGCCTGCTTACGACGTGGATCTGGAAACGTTTCTGGAAGCAGACGCGGCCTTCGCGCGCTGGCATAGCCGCAACGAGCACGCACACAAGGTGCAAGGCTATGCCGCGGTCACGCTGTCGTTAAAACGGGCCGGCGTGCCGCCGGGCGATGTGACCGATGCGCAACTCGAAGCCATCGCCGATCTTGCCGACCGCTACAGCTTCGGCGAATTGCGCGTGACGCACGAGCAAAACGTGGTACTGCCCGACGTGGAAAAGCAGGCGCTGTTCGCCCTGTGGCGCGAGGCGCGCACGCTGGGGTTCGCGACACCGAACATTGGCCTTATCACCAACATCATCGCCTGCCCGGGCGGCGATTTCTGTTCACTCGCCAACGCAGTGTCGATCCCCGTGGCGCTGGCGATAGACGAGCGCTTTCAGGATCTCGATTTCATCCACGACATCGGCGAACTGGATCTGAATATTTCCGGCTGCATGAATTCCTGCGGCCATCATCACATCGGCCACATTGGCATCCTCGGCGTCGATAAAAACGGCGAAGAGTGGTATCAGGTTTCCATCGGTGGACAGCAGGGCAATCACGCTTCGCTGGGCAAAGTGATCGGCCCGTCGTTCGCGCGCGCCGACGTGCCGAATGTGGTGCAAAATCTGATCGAGTTTTACGTGGAGCACCGCGATTCGCCCGCAGAGCGTTTTGTCGACGTGGTGCAGCGGCTGGGCATTGAACCTTTCAAGAGACATATCTATGGCGACACTGATAAAAAACAAGCGCATCGCAATCGACAGTTGGCAACAACTTAAGCCGGGATTTGCCATTCCTGCCAGCGGCGACGTGATCGTGCCGCTGGCGGTGTGGACAGCGCAGCGCGAACAACTCGTTCAGCGTGCGGGACGCCATGGCGTGCTGCTCGAAAATACCGAGGACCCCGCTGTACTGGTGGCGGATTTCGACCGGCTGGCACTGATCGCCTTGCGCTTTCCGAAGTTCGTTGATGGCCGCGGGTATTCCACCGCGCGGCTGCTGCGACGTCTGGGCTGGAAGGGTGAACTGCGCGCGGTCGGCGACGTGCTGCGCGACCAGTTGTTTTATATGACACGCTGCGGCTTCGATGCCTTCGTGCTGCGTGAAGATCAGGACCCGCAAGTGGCGCTGACCGCGTTCGCTGATTTCAGCGCGCCCTATCAGCCGGCGATTGATGATGGTGTAAGGCTGGGGGCGTCACGCACAGGCAGCCTGCCGGCACAACTCGCGGTCAACCCCTGGTAAGTGATCGGAGCAGCGCGCCCGTGAACGGCACGGTATTTCTCGTCGGTGCGGGCCCCGGCGCGCCCGATTTGCTCACGTTGCGCGCCGCGCGCCTGCTGGCACAAGCCGACATTGTGTTTCACGACGCGCTGGTGCATCCCGAGACGTTGGCGCTGGCGGCACCTGCGATCAAAATCGCAGTGGGCAAGCGCAGCGGCAAGTTTTCCACCGCACAGCGTTTCATCAACAAGCAGTTGATCGATGCCGCGGGCAAATATCAGACGGTGGTGCGCTTAAAAGGCGGTGACCCGATGCTGTTTGGCCGCGCGCAAGAGGAAATTGACGCACTGATCAACGCCGGCGTCCCCGTGGAAATCGTGCCCGGCATAAGTGCCGCGTTTGCCGCCAGCGCCGATCTGCAATGCTCGCTGACGCGCCGGGCGCTGGCGCGCAGTGTCGTGTTCGCCACGCCGCGTGAAGCGGCCGGCAGTAAACATAACGACTGGGCGAAAGCGGCCGCTGCCGCCGACACGGCCGTTCTTTATATGGCGGCGGGCGAGGCGCAACGCGTGAGCGATGCGTTGATCGTCAGCGGCGTGCCACCTGCACGGCCCGCAGTGATCGTGGAAAATGCATCGGGTA
The DNA here is from genome assembly GCA_005800795.1 of Burkholderiales bacterium. Lineage (GTDB taxonomy): Bacteria > Pseudomonadota > Gammaproteobacteria > Burkholderiales > SG8-41 > UBA5216. The sequence continues at coordinate 8,267 of SYEN01000534.1, forward strand.
CGCAGCGCAAAATCGTTCCCACCACGGTAGGGGATTTACCCGCCGCTGCGCAACACGTGGGTGCGGGCCCCGCACTGGTGATGGTGGGCGACGTGTATGCGGATGTGGATGCTTTGAATCTCAACACCGACGATCTGGCGGCGCTCGCGCGCATTTCGTTGCGCTGACTTGTCCGGCAGCAACGCCTGTCCGGGCACGTGGACGGTAGAATGTTGCAGTGAGACGCTTCAAGAGTCTCCACTGATTCCTGCCGTCGCGCGCGGAAATTTTCGTAACTATATGATTTTATTCAATAACTATGCCAGCCAAAACCAAGCGTCCCACGCAGGACGAAATGAAGGCGCGTATTGCGCGCTTCAAGGATTTGAAATCCACCAAGGCGCAGCACGGTGCCAACAAGGGCATTCCGCCGGAGGTGCTGGAACTGATCACCGCGAAGACGACTTACAACGTCATGTCGCCGGCAGGTCTGGGTGGGCAGTTGTCGCCGAATCCGCCGGTAATCGGCGGCGATGCTGGTGTCTTTCGCCTCGGCATTGTGACTTGCCCGCCGGGCAACGGCGCGGGGCTGCACGTGCACTGGAAAACGCACGAAACGTTCATGGCGCTCACCGGCAAGTGGGAAATGATCTGGGGTGACAAGGGCGAAGAAAAGGTCGTGATCGAACCGTTCGATCTGATGGCGGTGCCGCCGGGTGTGACGCGCACCTTCAAAAATATTTCGGACGCCGATGCGCACATGCTGGTAATTATTCAGGGCAAGCCCGGAGAATTCGATGACGTGGGCCGCGTGCCGGAAACCGCCGAAAAAGTCGCGGCGAAATTCGGGCCGGCGATGGTGGAGAAACTGAAGAGTCTCGGCTGGCAATTCACACTGGATGCGAATGCGCCGCCGGAGGCTATGGTTGATACGAAATAAATGAGTCATGAATTGATTATGTTTGTGGCACGAAGGTTCTTGTGCGTGGCGCCGCACATGGAAATCCAAACTTGTCGTTCCCGCGATAGCGGGTACCTCTAACGCGCGTGCGACTCGCGACTTTTCATGGTTTCCCGCGCCTGCGCGGGGGCGAGTGCATATCAAGAGGAGACGTGCGCACGCCATCGCGTTTACGCGTGCAACGCGATTTGCCGGCCTCTGCACGTTTCGTGCGTCTTCACTGAAATATGAATAAAAACAAATACTTACAAGACAGCAATACCGGGCTGATTTTATTCGCTCACGGTTCGCGCAACGCCGCCTGGCGCAAGCCGTTTGACCGCTTGCTTAAAGACATCCACCGGCGCGGCGAGCGTCACGCTGTCTTGGCGTTTGGCGAATTCATGCAGCCGGGTTTGGCTGAGGCCGCGCAAAAGCTGGCTGCGGCTGGTGTGACAAAAGCCGTGATCTTGCCGTTGTTTCTTGGCGGCGGGCTGCACGTGCGCGGTGATCTGCCGAAACTCACCGCCGCAGCGCGTGCCGCAAGCGGCATCAAATTGCGCGTGGCCAAAGCGATCGGTGAAGATAGCGGTGTGCTCAACGCCATTGCGGCGTATGGCATCGCAAGCATGGACACATTGCGTGGAGATTGATTGGGCCCGTTGTTCTGCGCCCGGGTACGGAATCGCCACGCGCGTACTGAAGATGAGTGCAATGAAATTTTGACCTCGATTGACTAATGTCGAACAACCTCGTGTTAGAAAATCACGTAACCCGATCACTAGTTTCAGCCGCCAGCTACCGTTGGCTGCTGAACGCTTATGCGCTTGTCGTCGCAGTCTTAATGGCCGCAACCAGCATGTCGGTTGCAGCAGAAAATAACAATGGCGCGCCGCTGGTTATCGGCAACCGCACGATTCACGTGTTCCGAGCCACGCTGGGGGCGTTTTCGCCTGCGGAGCGCGCCGAGGGGGCGCGCCAACGCATTACGCGGGCGCTCGATAGCGCGGGTGGGGGTTGGACCTCGGTCAAGTCAGCGGATCAAGGGCTTCTGGTGTTGCTGGACGGCGTGCCCATGTTTACCGTTGCTACTGGCGATGCACGAAAGTTGTCATCCGAAACGCCCGAAGATCTGGCCAATGATGCTTCGCGCAACTTGCAAAAGGTATGGCGCGAAGCGCGAGAGAGCCGGGATCCGCGAGTCACCGCGCTGGCCATCGCCAAGGTATTCATCGCCGCGCTTTTGCTCGCGATCGCGCTGACGGTCACCTTCAAAGGCTTCCAGTCCCTTCGCGGCATTGTTACCGCCCGCTTGACAGCACGCTTGAATGCACTGCCTGTTGCGGAGCTGGGCGCCAGGATGGCCTCGCTTTTTCTGGGCATAGCCTCGCGCTCCTGTGTGTTGCTGGCCTGGCTGGTCAGTTTGTTTCTGATATTTGTGGCGCTTACTTATGGCCTTGAACTGTTCGCATTGACGCGGCCGATAGGCGAGAATTTGTCCGGCCGGCTGACCAGCCTCGTCATCCAGATACTGCATTCTGCGGCCGGCGCGGTGCCCGGTATGGTCGTGGCGGTGGTGATTTTCCTGGCGACTTGGATCGCGACACAGGTCTCATCGGAAGTGTTTAATCACGTCGCTTCGGGGCGCTTGAAGATCGGCATGCTGGATGCGCACACTGCGCCCGCAGCGCGGCGCATTGCAAACGCGTCACTGTGGTTGTTTGCGCTCGCCATGGCCTACCCCTATCTGCCGGGCTCGCAAACCGAAGCGTTCAAGGGTCTGTCGGTGATACTCGGCTTGATGGTGTCCATCGGCGCATCCGGCCTGATCGGGCAAGTCGCCAGCGGCGTGATTCTGGTATACACACGCGCCCTGTCGCTCGGCGAGAATGTGCGGATACAGGAGTGCGAAGGCACGGTGACGGAACTGGGCTTGTTTGTCACGCGCCTGCGCACGGGCCTTGGCGAAGAGGTGGCGTTGCCCAACGCACTGGTGCTGGCCAATGTGACACGCAATTTTTCGCGCGTGACCCAGGGTAAGGGTTTTGTGCTGGATACTGCCATCACCATCGGCTATGACACGCCATGGCGGCAGGTGCATGCGATGTTGCTGGAAGCGGCCGGCACGATACCGGATATTGCCCGCGAACCGGCGCCGTACGTCGTGCAAACGGCGTTGTCTGATTTTTATGTCGCGTACAAATTGGTGGTTTACGCGGGCGCGGAAAAGCCCGCCGCAAGTGTATGCGTCACCAGCGATTTGCACACGGCGATTCAGGACGTGTTCAACCGGAACCATGTGCAAATCATGTCGCCGCACTACCAGCGTGATCCGGTGGCGGTGAAGATAGTGCCGGAGTCAGACTGGTACGCTCCGCCAGCGGTGCAGCCGGCAATGTCGCCTAAGTTACCGCAGTCACCTAAGCCGTGACCGATTGATCATGGCGTTGCAAGCCCTTTCCAATACTTTCAACGCGTTCTTTGATTCAGAAAAATCTGCCGGGATTCTTCTGGTGGTCTGTACCGTTGCCTCAATTGCCTTGGCGAACTCGCCAGCGGGTCACGCTTATCTGGGCTTCTGGCAAACCCACATCGGCGGCCTCAGCCTGGAGC
>SYEN01000535.1 GCA_005800795.1 Burkholderiales bacterium
ATGGCAAACGTGCGCCGCCGGGTGACTTCTTTGTCGATACTCATGGGCCTGTCGTCGGGATCGGCGCGCCGCGCGCCCGCTCACAAAAAGGTGCGCATGATACGTCGCTTTCTTTTTTAAAACAATAAGATACGATGACCGGCGCGGTATCGGTTATTTGCTGGCGGGCCGCTCGAAATTAATCGGCGTATCCGTATCGGCGCGTCCTTGCGCAAAAATCTCGCGCGTGTTTGGACGCTCCCACACGATCTCCAGCATATTGTCGTCTGGATCGAAAAAATAAACGCTCATCTGGCTTTGGTGATCGACCGCGCGATGGATTGCCACGCCGGCATCCTTCAGCGCGAAATAGGCCTGCCGCAAATCATCCTCGGTTGCCACCGCGAATGCGAGGTGCTTCATGCCCAACCCTTCCCGCATGCCGAGCCCGGCCTTTTGGCGCGGATAGGCATTAGGAGCGGTACTGGGAAACAAATCCAGTGTGTTGCCATATTCCCCGAGCGATAAAAACAGCCCGCCGTGATCGGGGTCTTGCTCCAGCACTTTAAAGCCGAGAATCTGCGTGTAAAACGCTTTCGACCGCTCAAGATCGCGGACGGCGAACAGTACGTGGCCAATGCGCTGAAGATTAATCATATTGCCTCTGCAGGGATAACCCGGCCACCACCTGATGTGCGCATGTCATCGGCACAGCGCCGCAATCTGAGGTGTGATTTGCCTTACTCAAAGTATACGCTGGCACCGAACGACAGTCACAGGTCTGGCTGGTAAGCCCGGTCAATTTCCCGGTCAATTTCCCAATTAGCACGCAAAAGCATTAAAAGATATGCAGCGCGTTGGTCAGCGCGCTGGCGGCATCCTGCGTGATTACGCCGCGACTATGGTTGGCTTCCTGCTGGCATTCTTCTGTGGTTTTACACCACGTTTCGCGCACATCGGCGGCAATGGCTTCAAGCGGCAGGTAATTCAGACACAGTGTCAATAGTATGGCGAGCTTCATTGCATGTCCTTGGATTTAAGTGGCGTGCGAATGCGTGATTAAATATAGGCAACGACACGGGCGGCAAGTCCGTACGAAACCCGCCAGCGACCGATATTTTCAGACTGCAGATCGTTGAAAAAATAATCAATAAAATCAATTACTTACAATATTTCCATTGACGTTTCCCGGATGCCACCGCCGCACACGGCGCCGACTGTGAGACACTTCGTGCACTGGCGCTCGGCATCGTTGCGTACCGTGAGTAACGTCATTCGTAAAGCGCGCGAGCGCTGAAAACCACATAACAAGCTGGAGGAGTAAGGCATGCGCACCATAGGATTGTTAGCCGCCCTTGCAAGTTCACTCTCATTCATGTCTCCCATGGCGCAAGCGGCATGGCCCGACAAACCGATCCGGCTGGTGGTCGGCAGCGCAGCCGGTTCCGGCCCCGACATCATCGCGCGCGTAATGGCCGAGCGGTTATACGGAGTTTGGGGCCAACGCATAGTGGTTGATCCGCGTCCCGGCGTGGCCGGTTTGTTGAGCGCCGACATCGTGACGCGCTCAGCCGCCGATGGCTACACCTGGATGATGATGACCTCGCAGCTTTTTGTTGCCACCGTGGTTTATTCCACCCACAAGATAGACCTCGCGCGTGATTTTGCCTCGGTGAGTCTGATCGGTACCGTACCGTATGTGTTGTCAGTCAACCCGGCGGTCGCCAAAACCACCGCTGAGTTGATCGATGCAGCGAAAAAAGCACCGGGCACACTGCGCTACGGTTCAGCCGGCACCGGCGGTGGTGAACACATTACGTCATTTTTGTTCTCCCACATGTCTGGCACAAATTTTGTGCATGTGCCTTACAAGGGCATCCCGCAAGCCGTCGCGGACACGGTGGCGCGCGAGGTGCACTTCGCAACGCCGGTGCTGCCGGTGGCAATGCCGTTTGTGCAAAGCGGCCGGCTGCGCGCGCTGGGCATCACCACGAAGAAACGCGCCGCGTTATTACCCGAGGTACCGGCCATCGCGGACACCCTGCCGGGTTACGAAAATTTCGGTTGGTACTCACTGGTGGTGCCGAACGGCACACCTCAAGACGTACTCACCAAAATGAGCGCTGAAGTCATGAAGGCGGCGAAGGATCCGCAGTTCGCCGAACAACTGAAAAGTCTGGGCATTGAACTCGTCGGCAACTCGCGCGCCGAGTTCGACACCTTTCGACGCAACGAAACCAAACGGCTCGGCGAAATCGTCAAAGCCGCCGGAGTGAATCTGAAGTAGAACAGCGCCCTGTGCCGCAGAACGCGTGTTACAGCGCTGGAAAGTCCCGCGCACCGAATGACTGGCCGCATCGCAGCCGACACAAAAATATCCTTTTAAATCAGATACTTATAACTTACGGCTTCATCAAGAGCTTGCCCATAACCACGCCCGATTCAAAAACGCGATGCGCGCGCGGCGCTTCGCTGAGCGGAATGCGGTCGAATATCGGCACGGTGAACTTACCTTCGGCCAGCATGCGCAATAAATCGTGCGTGCATTTCGCGCGCAACTCAGGCCAATCGTCGAGCGTGTGGATGGTGAAGTAACGAAACGCACCGCTGCGCCACGGCTTTTTCTGGATCGCGTCGTATAGATTACCCGACGGCGAGCCGTCGATTCGGCCATACAGCAACACCATGCCGAAGCGCTCCAACGCATCAAAATACTTGATCAGGTACGATCCGCCCACGCAATCGAGCACCAGATCGACGCCGCGGCCATGGGTCAGTTTCAGCGTTTGCTCGACAACGTCGCCCTGCGTGCGGTCGATGATTTCATCCGCGCCCTGCGCACGTGCAAACGCGCCACGCTC
>SYEN01000536.1 GCA_005800795.1 Burkholderiales bacterium
ACAGGCGCCCGCAGCCGGCGGCAAACAGTGTGTCGCCGCAGAACAGAATGTCATGCTGTTGACTGAAATAAGCGATGTGGCTGCGCGTGTGGCCGGGCACTTCCAGCACGGTGAGATCGATGCCAAAGTGCGGCAGGGTAATGATTTCGCCATCGCGCAGCCGCTGCGTGGCGTCCGGCACGCGCTCGTCGTGCGGGCCGTAGACGGGAATGTTGCTGCCTGCAAGCAATTGTTTGACGCCACCGATATGATCGTTGTGGTGGTGCGTAATGACGATCGCCGCCAGTTGCAGCTTGTTGGCGTCAAGGTAATCCAGCACCGGCGCGGCATCGCCTGGATCAACCACGATGGCGTGGGAGGCGTCGCGCAGCGTCCAGATGTAATTGTCGCTGAAGGCGCGCAGCGGGATGATGTCGTGGGGCATGGGGGTTCCTTGATACCGTTGGTGAATCGCGCAACCGGGTCGTGTACAGCGCGGTGATTTCTGCGAATGCATTTTTGATTTAAACTGGCTGCGTGTCAATTAAAATGCCCACTCCGCCAAGTCCTCCAACGCTGAATGCGCCGGACGCCGAAGCCTGGCTGCAAACGCCGCTGGGCCAGTATCTGCTCGCACGCGAACAAGCCTACATCGACAAAACCGTCGCCGATATTTTCGGCTACAACGCGTTGCAGATCGGCTTGCCGGGCATCGACCTGCTGCGAGCCAACCGCATGCCGTTGCGCGCCACAGTGGCTCGCGCAGCCACGGCAAATCTGCGCGCAGACAGCACCGAGCTGCCCATCACAAGCGCCAGCATCGATCTGGTGCTGCTGCCGCATGTGCTGGAATTTTCGGATAGTCCGCACCAGATTCTTCGCGAAGTCGAAAGGGTGTTGGTGCCCGACGGGCACGTGGTGGTGACCTGTTTCAATCCGATGAGTCTGTGGGGCGCGTGGCGCACGCTGACCGAAAACGCAGCCTATCCATGGAACGGACGCTTCATTCACTTGATGCGCCTCAAGGACTGGCTGGCGCTGCTGGGGTTTGAAGTCTCGGGCGGAGCCATGGGATGCTACGTACCGCCCTGCGCCAGTGAAAAGTGGCTGAACCGGTTTAAATTCATGGAACCTGCGGGCGACCGCTGGTGGCCGTTTAGCGGCGCCGTGTCATTCCTGCACGCAGTGAAGCGCGTGCACGGCATGCGCGTGATCACGCCGCGCTGGGGGCAGCAGGCACGCAGCAAACGTCTGGTGACGGTGCCGCATAAGCAGGAAGATCAACTCGCGGCCCGTCGCCGGCGCTGTGTAAAATGAGTAGCGCCGTCACGATTTACACCGACGGCGCGTGCAAGGGCAATCCCGGAGCGGGCGGCTGGGGTGCCTGGCTGGTGAGCGAAGGCCGTGAACGCCACGAAAGGGAACTCTACGGCGGCGAAGCGCACACCACCAACAATCGCATGGAACTGCTCGCGGTCATCCGTGCGCTTGAAGCGCTCAAGCGACGCTGCGCCGTGCAGCTGCACACGGATTCTAAATACGTGCAGCAGGGCATCAGCACATGGATTCACGGGTGGAAAAAAAACGGCTGGCGCACCAGCGACAAAAAGCCGGTGAAAAACGATGACCTGTGGAAGCGTCTGGATGAGCTCGTGCAGCATCATGATATCGAATGGCTGTGGGTCAAGGGCCACGCGGGGCATGAGGGCAACGAGCGTGCCGATCAGCTCGCAAATCGCGGGGTTGAATCCATCATCAAGGACAAGGGAAAGTGACAGCGGCCCGCCAAATCATACTCGACACCGAAACCACCGGTCTTGACCCGGCACTGGGCAATCGCATCATCGAAATCGGCGCGGTGGAAATAGTCAACCGCCAGCCGACAGGTAAACATTTTCACCGCTACATCAATCCGGAACGCGACAGCGAAGAAGGCGCGTTGCAGGTGCATGGCATCACCAGCGAGTTTCTAGCCGACAAGCCGAAGTTTCGTGAGATCGCGAAAGAGTTTCTGGATTACGTTTCCGGCGCGGAACTGGTTATCCATAACGCGTCGTTTGACATGGCGTTCCTCAATCACGAGTTGCGATTGCTTGACATGAAACCGGTGAAGACGGTTTGCCCGAGCGTGATCGATACGTTGAAGCTCGCGCGCGAACTGCATCCCGGCAAGCGCAACAGCCTGGATGCGCTGTGTGAGCGTTACCAGATCGATAACGCCGGGCGCACATTGCACGGTGGCTTGCTTGATGCGCAACTGCTGGCTGAAGTTTATCTGGCGATGACGCGCGGGCAAGGCACGCTGATGATCGACGCCGCGCCCGCGTTGTCTGCGCAAAGCGAGGGCGCTTCGCGCGAGCAATTTGACATACTTGTGCTGCGGGCCCGTGACGAAGAACTGGCTCTGCATGAAGCGCAACTAGCGGAAATTGACAAGGCCAGCGGCGGTAAGTGCGTATGGAAAAGGGTTTAAAAAACCCTTTAAAAATAAATACTTATGTATTGTGTGTGTGACCTCTTGAGGTCAATCGAGCAACTTGAGTAACTGATCAAACGCCTGCTCGAACAGCACAACGCCTTCGCGTTGCAGCGTTTCTCCCACCTGGTGCATATCGATGCCGGCCCTGGTCAGCGCATTGAAATGTGCCTGGGCTTCTGCCATGCCGTTTTCCAGCGTGGCGCCGGCCTTGCCGTGATCGCGAAAGGCGTCGAGTGTGGCATCGGGCACCGTGTTGATGGTTTCAGCGCCGATCAGGGATTCGACATAAAGCACATCGCTGTAAGCGGGATTTTTGGTGCCGGTACTCGCCCACAACATGCATTGCGGCATCGCGCCGTGGGTGGCGAATTTGGCAAAGACACCTGATTTAAAAGTCGTCTGATAGTCGCGATAGGCCAGCTTTGCGAGCGCCACGCCGGCCTTGCCGCGAAGCTGCAATGCGTCGCCACCGCGAGCGTCGAGCTGTTTGTCGACCAGCGTATCTACGCGGCTCAGAAAAAGACTGGCCACCGATTTCACCGCGCACGGATCGCCACCGCCATCGATCAGCCGTTGCAGGCCGCGCAAATACGCTTGCGCCACGCCGTTCACATGGGCCAGTGAAAACATCAGCGTAACGTTGACCGAACAGCCTTGCGCGATGAGTTCTTCAATCGCAATCAAGCCGGCGGGTGTTGCGGGCACTTTGATCAGCAGATTTTTGCGCTGCACGGCGCCTTTCAGCCGCAGGCCGGCCGCAAGTGTGCCTGCGGCATCGTGTGCGAGCGCGGGCGAGACTTCCAGGCTGACGTAGCCATCACGGCCCTGCGTGCGGTCGTATTCAGCACGCATCAGGTCACAAGCGGCCTGAATATCGGGAATCACCAGCGATTCATAGAGCGGCTCGGCGGGCGTTTTGGCCGCTTTCATGCGCGCCACATCGTTGCGATAGTAGGGACTCTTGCTGATGGCGTTGAAGAATATCGCCGGATTGGAGGTGACGCCGCTGACGCCGTCTTCGGCGATCAGTTTCTGCAAGCCGCCTTCGCGAATCAATGTGCGCGACAAGTTGTCGAGCCAGATGCTTTGACCGAGTTGTTTGGTGTGCTGGAGGCTGTTCATTTCGGTAGTTTTCTAAGTTCCGCCGCCACGGTATTAATCATGCGCCGCGAAATACTGATGCCCGGCGGCAGGTTGGGCAGTTCATCCACGTCGAAGAATGTGGCTTCTTCGATTTCCACGCCATCGGGCTTGACCGGGCCGCCGGCGTAATCCGCGGTGAAGGCGATCATCAGGTTGTTGGGAAAGGGCCACGGCTGGCTGCCGAAGTATTGGATGTTCTTGATTTCGACGCCAACTTCTTCGCGCGTTTCACGAATTACCGTCGATTCCAGTGTCTCGCCCGGCTCGACAAAACCTGCCAGCGCCGAATAGCGCGTGTTGCCCCAGCCGACCTTGCGCGCGAGCAATAGTTTGCGGCCATCCTTGATGAGCACCATGATCACCGGTGCGACCGGCGGATAGCTGGTGCGCTTGCATGGCGCGCAAGTACGCGCGCGTTCGTCCTCGCGTGGTATGGTCTCATTGCCGCAGCGGCCGCAGTATTTGTGGTTGCGGTTCCACTCAAGAATCTGTGCCGCGCGGCCCGAAATGCCGGCGAGCGTGTCGTCGATGTGACCCAGCATGTCGCGCAGACCAAGCAGGGTATGCCCATTGGGCGGAACTTGCTCGCGCGCAAGTTCGGCGGCGTAGCAATGTTCTCCGCCATAGGTGCCGAGGTAATGTTCCTGCACGATTTCAAGGCCGTGATCGGCGGGGTGGGCGCATACTGGCAGCGACGGCAGGCCGCTGTCCATGCGCACCAGAATTTTTCCGCTATCGAATGCGAACCACAGTGCACTGGCAACCCGCTGCGGCGGCGCTTTGAAATGCGGTTGATAGTGTTTGCTCATGGCGTCCACCGGAGTGAGGTTGATGGCTGATTTTCGCCGATTTGGTAGGATAATCCAAGGCTGTTCTGCAACCTTAACTATGCGACTTTACGCACTCATTGCGGCAGGATTTTTTGCGCTGCTCGCGGCTTTGCCGCTGGCGGCCGTGGCGCAAGGCAACCCGCTGGGATTGAACGCCGAGGAAATCCGCCTGATTCTGCGCCATGGTCCGTGGCCCGCGCCGTGGGCGACGGACGCCAGCAATCGCGTGTCGGGCAAGCCGGCGGCGATTGCATTCGGTGAGCAATTATTTTTTGAGCCGCGCCTGTCGGGCACGGGCACGGTGTCGTGCGCGACCTGTCATGTGCCGGAAAGAAACTGGGCCGATGGCCGCAAGCTGGGCGTGGCGTTGGGCGAGGGGGATCGCAATACGCCCACTGTGCTTAATGTGCGATATCACCGCTGGTTCGGGTGGGATGGCGCACAGGACAATTTGTGGGCACAGAGCGTACGGCCCCTGCTCGACGCGAAGGAGATGGGCGCAAGCGAACGTCACGTGGCGCGATGGGTGCGGGGCGATACGGCGCTCGCCTGCGGCTACCGTCAGGCATTTGGTCAGGCGCCGGCAACCGATGATGAAACACTGATGATAGACCTCGGCAAAGCGCTGGCAGCGTTTCAGGAAACGCTGGTCACGGGGCGCACGCTGTTCGACGATTTTCGTGATGCGGTGGCGCGCAACGACTGGAAAGCTGCCGCCGCGTATCCGGCGACCGCGCTGCGTGGCGCGCGGATTTTCATGGGCAAGGGGAATTGCAGCCTGTGTCACTTCGGGCCGCAATTCTCCAACGGCGAGTTTCACGAAATCGGCATTCCCATCGTGCGCAAATCCGGCGGCATCGACTGGGGTCGCTATCAGGGCATCAAGCTGCTGCGCGCGAGCCGATTCAACCTGCTGGGCACCTATAACGATGACAAGACCCAGGCCACGGCGCAATTTACGCGTCACATCGATCTTGCGCCGCAAACCTTCGAGCAATTCAAGGTGCCGGGCCTGCGCAATGTCGCGCTGACCGCACCCTACATGCATAATGGGCATCTGGCGACGCTGCGTGATGTCGTCAGGCACTATTCCGAAATTGACCTGACGCAACTGCATCAGGCGCACATCTATGCCGGTGATGTTTATGCGCAGGCCGTGCCTACCGATAGCGTGTTGCAACCGTTAAAATTGCGCGATGCTGAAATAGATGATGTAGTGGCGTTTCTGGAAACCTTGAATGAACGCGCGCCGAAGCGTTTTCAGCGCAGCGCCAAGGTTATTAAAAATAAATGTTAAAAAACAAAGGGTTACAATGAGTCTGCCTGAGGCGTTACGGAAGCAGTTGCGGCTGCCGGTGCTGGCATCGCCGATGTTCGTGGTGTCCGGCCCGGAGTTGGTGATTGAGCAATGCAAGGCCGGCGTGATCGGATCGTTTCCTGTGTTGAACGCGCGCCCGCAGGAAGAACTCGACAAGTGGCTGACGCGAATTGAAACTGAACTCGCAGCTTATCGGCAGCAGCACCCTGAGAAAAAAGTTGCGCCGTTTGCGGTGAATCTCATCGTCAACAAAGCCAACAAGCGGCTGGCGGCAGATACTGAAGTGGTGGTTGCACACAAGGTGCCGATTGTCATTACCTCGCTGTCGGCACCCACCGACATCGTGCCGCGTGTACATGCCTATGGGGGGCAGGTCTATCATGACGTAATAAAAGTGCGTCATGCACAGAAAGCGCTGGATGCAGGCGTCGATGGTTTGATCGCAGTATGCGCTGGCGCGGGCGGGCATGCGGGTACGCTCAACCCGCTGGCGCTGGTCAATGAGTTGCGCCGCATTCATGCAGGCCCGCTGGTGTTGTCGGGCGCAATTTCCAACGGCTCGGCGATACTGGCAGCGCAGGCGATGGGCTGTGATCTGGCGTACATCGGCACGCGCTTCATTGCGACGCAGGAATCACTGGCGGTGGACAGCTACAAGCAAATGCTCGTCGATTCCCATTCGGGCGACATTGTGTACACGCCGTTGTTTTCGGGTGTGCACGGAAGTTATCTCGCGGGCAGTATCCGCCGCGCAGGATTGGATCCTGACAATCTGCCGTCCAACGAGGCGCCCGGCCTGTATCGAAGCCGCGACGACCGACCGAAAACCTGGAAGGAAATCTGGGGCGCAGGGCAGGGTGTCGGCAGTATCGATGACGTGCCGAGCGTAGCGGAACTCGTGGATCGGCTGGAGAAAGAATATTTGCAGGCGCGGCGGCAGTTGCTTTCAGCCCAAGTTTAACTATCGGTACCTATGCGAAAATGACTTTGAATTCACAGGTAAAGCCCGTACGCTGGGGCATCGTTGGACTGGGTTGGGTGGCGGTGGATTTTGTCGGGCCAGCGTTGTTGAAAAGCCCCGGCTCGGAAATCGCGGCGTGTCTGGGCAGTTCGCTGGAAAAGAGCAGGGCGTATGCTGAAAAATTTGGTGTTGCCCGAGTACATGAAAATCTGCAGGGGCTGATGAACGATCCTGGTATCGACGCGGTTTACATCGCGCTGCCCAATGCCCTGCATCACGAAGCCGTGCTGGCGGGCGCGACCGCAAGAAAACACATGCTGTGCGAAAAGCCGTTTGCCCTGCATGCCAGCCATGCCCGCGGAATGGCTGACGCCTGTAAAAAGGCGGGCGTGATTCTGCGCATCGCGCATCAAATCCGCATGGATGCCGCGGTGACGCGCGCGCGTGACATCGTGCAATCCGGCAGGCTCGGCAAGGTGGTCGAAGTGCTGCTGGAGCGCACCTCTGCTTCGCCGCCGCGCAAGACTTGGCGCATGGACAACGCGCAAAGTGGTGTGATGTACGACGTCGGCGTGCATTTGCTCGATCTGGTGCAATATGTGACCGGACAAAAATTTGTTGAAGTCAGTGCGTTTACCCATCCCGACCGGCGCGACGGCCATGCCGAT
>SYEN01000537.1 GCA_005800795.1 Burkholderiales bacterium
GACTATGTCAGATTCTTATCATTTGTTCAGCTATTGTGAGGGAATAGGGTGGAAATTTGGTATAGAAATCATATATTTAGCGTTAGTCTTGCGACACTTGTTGTATTCAAATGTCACAGTACGTTGGACTCGGCCTGCATCGTAGAATCCTGTAACCTGGAGAATTTCTGAATTATATGCAATTAATTCAATAGGTTATGGCCTCATGGGCCACCCGGGTGCATAAGGTGTTGTTTGTTGTGTATGGATGATGCAGTTGGCGAAGTAATATTGCCAACAGGGAGGCGCACATGGGCGGAAACGTGAGTTTACCGTTGTGGCTGGTCGCAGTACTTGCGGTGTTTTCGGCGGCCGCCGTGATCCAATTTTTTCTGTTGCCCGGGCTACGCTGGTATTTCCGGCGCAAGATGAACCGCGTGATCGACGAGATCAACACGCAGCTTAATATCGAAATCCCCGAGTTCAAGTTGACGCGCCGCCAGGTGTTGATCGACCGCCTTTTCCACGATGGCAAGGTGCAGGCCGCAGCCGCCCAATATGGCCAGACACACGCCATGCCGCGTAATGTGGTGATGGCACGCGTGGATGCCTATGCCCGCGAGATTGTGCCGTCGTTTAACGCGTACGCGTATTTCCGCTGGGGCTATCGTATTGCCAAGTATTACGCGCGCTGGCTGTATCGCGTGCGGCTCGGTTACACCGATGGCGCCGCGCTGCTGGCGATTCCGCCGCGTTCGTCGGTGGTGTTCGTGATGAATCACCGCAGCAACATGGACTATTTACTGGTGGCGTTTTTGGCAGCTGAACGTACCTCGCTCTCGTACGCGGTGGGCGAGTGGGCGCGCATATGGCCGTTGCAAAGCCTGATTCGCTCGCTTGGCGCGTATTTCGTCCGGCGCAATTCGGGGGACGAACTGTATCGCGCTGTGTTGCAACGCTACGTGCAAATGGCTACTGAAGGCGGCGTGCCGCAGGCGGTGTATCCCGAAGGCGGTTTGTCGGCGGACGGCAAATTGCGTGCGCCGAAGCTGGGGCTGCTGGATTACATGCTGAAATCATTCAATCCGGGCGCCGAACGCGATCTGATTTTCATCCCGGTCGGCATCAACTATGACCGCGTGCTGGAAGATCGCACGTTGCTGCGCAAGCTGCATAGCACGCTACCCAGGCGTGGAATTTTTGGCACTGGCGTGACGGTCGTGACATTCTTTCTGCACAACCTGTGGCTGATGGTGCGCGGTTCATGGTATCGCTATGGCTACGCGTGCGTGAATTTCGGTCGGCCGGTTTCAATGCGCGACTATGTGGCGCGCAACGGCGTCGATTTTCGAGAACTGGATGATGATGCGCGTCACCGCGCGGTAACAGCGGTGGGGGCCATGCTGATGGATGCGATACGCGATGTGATCCCGGTGCTGCCGGTGTCGCTGGTGGCAACCGTATTCGTCCGTGCAGCACCGCAAACCGGGTTTGCAGAAATTGATTTAAAAACAAAGGCTTACGAATTGGCGCGCCAATTGGAGGCGGCAGGTGCCCACGTTTACGTACCGCGCAGCGATCTGGATTACGCGATCGGTGTCGGATTGCGCATGCTGACGCTGCGGCATATCGTGGTTGAGCGAGAGGGCTCGTTTTTCGCATCTGAAGACGAGCGTGTGTTACTGGAATATTACGCCAACGCCATCGCGCCGCTGGTGGAGGCGTTACGATAGAATTGATTCTTATCGGGAGAGATTTGCATGCCTACGGCCATCATCGACGGACTCAAAGTCAACTATCACGTGCAGGGTAGCGGGCCGCATTTGCTGATGCTGGCACCCGGTGGATTCAATTCCACCATCGGCAGTTGGACACGTGGCGGCGTGTGGCAGGAAATGGATGCCATCAATACGCTCTCGAAAGCGTTTACCTGCGTGGCCTATGAACGCCGCGAGGCGGGCGAATCCGGCGGCTGTGTGGAGAAACTGACGTGGGAAATATTTGCACGGCAGGGCTTTGCCATCCTTGATCATCTGAACGCTAAACAGGCGTGGATCGTCGGCGGTTGCATGGGCGTGTCGGTGGCGGCTGCGATGGCGGTGTTGAATCCTGCGCGCTGCACGGGTCTGCTTTTGCACTGGCCGGTGGGCGGCTACTTGTGGATGCAAAAAGGGCGCAGTTTTTACAACCGGCATATCGAATTCGTGCGCGAAAAGGGTCTCGCTGCAGCGGCCGAGCGGGGCATCAGCGGCAAAAACTTCTGGCTCGATCCGGAAGCCGGCCCCTGGGCATCGCAAAACGCCAATGATCCTGCGTTCCGCGCCGAATACGTCACACACGACTTGACGAAATACCTCGCGATCTGCGAACAAAGCCGCGATGCACTGTACGGCGATACCATGCCGTCGGGCGCTACCGGCGAGCAGTTGATGAGCATTAAAACGCCGTCGCTGATCTTGCCAGGCGCCGACGCCTCGCATGCGACGTCGGCAGCATGGGCGATGAAGGAACTGATGCCGAACGCGGAATTCTGGAATGTCTTGCCGCCGCATCAGAACGGCGCTAATGTGCTAGTAGCGCTGCTCGAATTCGCCGGCAAGCATAAGTAAAAAAAGTCAATAAAAACAAATACTTACGATTAAACACGACCGCGCGGCGGCTATTGAACTCCAGCGCCGCGCCCCCATCTAACGCAGTAGATGTATAACAAGAACTTACGAGGAAGATTATGAAGCGCATATTTTTGTTTCTGGTGACCAATCTGGCTATCCTGGTTGTAATCAGCATCACCCTGCGATTGCTGGGTGTTGATCGCATCATGAATCAGTCCGGCGGATTGAACTTCAATGCGCTGCTGGTGATGTCCGTGGTGATGGGTTTTGCCGGTTCGATTATTTCGCTGCTGATGTCCAAGTGGATGGCCAAGCGCTCTGTGGGCGCTCATGTCATTGAGACACCGGCCAACGCCACTGAACAGTGGCTGGTCAACACCGTCAAGCGGCAGGCCGAACAGGCCGGCATCGGCATGCCCGAAGTGGCGATTTACGATTCGCCCGAAATCAATGCGTTTGCCACCGGCTGGAACCGCAACAGCGCGCTGGTGGCGGTGAGCACGGGGCTAATGAACAACATGTCCGCCGACGAAGCCGAGGCGGTGCTTGGCCACGAAGTCAGCCACGTTGCCAACGGTGATATGGTGACGCTCACGCTGGTGCAGGGTGTGGTCAACACTTTCGTGATTTTCTTTTCACGCATCATCGGCTTTGTGGCCGACCGCATGATTTTCAAGAACGAGCGGGGCGAGGGCATCGGCTTTTTTGTGTCGTCGATGATCGCGCAACTGTTGCTGGGCGTACTGGCCAACATGGTGGTGATGTGGTTCAGCCGCTACCGCGAATTCCATGCCGACACCGGCGGCGCGCAACTCGCGGGTAAGCAGAAAATGATTGCTGCACTCGAGCGCCTGAAGCTCAACCAGGAGCAGGCCGCGCTGCCCAAGGGCGTGGCCGCGTTCGGGATCTCCGGCGGTGGCGCGTTCAGCCGGTTGTTCATGACACATCCTCCGCTGGAGGAGCGTATTGAGGCACTACGCCGCTCAGCTTAAACACCAGCAGTTGCAGCAAGGCAAACGGCACGCCGAGGCGTGCCGTTATTGTTTTCATCGCCGGTGTTCTACGACCGGTGCCGCGCAGTTACCGCAATACGGGATCACGCAAGGTGCCGCCCGGCACCAGCGCCCCGCGCGCCACCACCACGCCCTTGGTGCCGAGCTCGGCGTTGATGCGGCCCGACACTGCGCCTTCATTGACGTCAATAGCGCCCGAGGCATTCATGGGGCCCGAGTTCAGCTGCAACTGGCGAAAACTGTAACTTTTACCGGCGGCCTGCACCGTGCCGGTCAGCGTGTCGAAACGTGTTTTCCCGCCGCGCTGGCCGGCGGCGCGGTTGGTTTGCAGTGCGCGCACGATATCCACGTTATTCAGCTCGCCACCGGCAATGGAGAATGGCCCTTCGAGCCGCACGTCGTCAAACAGGGTTTGCAGCGTGGCGCCGCTCAGCGTGTAATTGGCGGTCAGGCTCAGCGTGCCGCTGGCGGTGAAGTCGCGCGTGAAAGCCGGCATTAACTGGTTCATGCGCCCGTTTTCCAGCTTGAAGTTGCCAGCGGCCTGGATGGCGCCGCCCCAACTGGCCTTGAGTTGGCCGGTCAGCGCGCCGCCGCCCACGCGGCCTTTGATCTCGGTAACCGTGGCGCCGTTGGCGTCCATTACGGCGCTGGCTTCCAGATCCTCGAACTCCACCGCCGGACCGATGGGAGATTTCCATCCCGTGGCGGAAAGTTTGACCTGCCACGTTTTATCCTTGGGCGTGACTTCAAAGCGCGCCTTATCGACGTTTAAGGTAGCTGTGCGCAATTCGCCACGGGCGCCGAATGAAGCGTTGACCTCAAACGGCGGAATTTCAATGCCGCGCGTGGCCAGCTTCACTCCTCTAAATTTGACCTGACTGATCTGCAACGCCGGTTCACCGGCCTGCGCGCGCACCCAGCCCGCGATAATACCCAACGCATCGGCGTCCAGCGTCGCGCTCTTAACTTCGACCGTATCAAAACTGCGTGTGCCGCTGATCAACCCCACCGGACTGATCGGCACGTAAATGGCGTCAGCCTTGACTTGCTGCAACTTGCCGACACTGACGCGTTCCAGCGTGAGTTGCGACGACGGGAACAACTCGTAGCGCATGTTCGAAATCGTCACCGGCTGGCCCAGGCGCTTGGAAATCAAGTCCTGTACACCGGGTACATAGCCTGACAGTGGAAGCACGTGCAGCATTCCCACGGCAGCGGCCAATGTGCCCACCATACCCACAGCGCCGATTACGGCCCAGTTTTTCTTGCGTTCAGGTCCGCGTACTGGCTCGGCGGCCTTTGCAGCAGCATCGCTCGCCTGACGGTCGGCGGCGGATTTCTGCGCGCGGGCTTCCGCATCCGCGCGGTATTTGGCTTCTTCCGCACGTTCAGCCTCCTCGCGTGCCTTGAGTTCACGCGCCACCCGTGCGGCGATTTCGGTTTCTGCGCGTTCGCGCGATTGTTGTTCCTGCACCACGCGCTATACGGCCTCGCTTTTGGCGCGATCTTCTGCGGCGGCGCGTGCCGCCTGCTCGGTGCGTACTTTGGCTTCGGCTTCTGCCTTGGCCTGTGCTGCTGCCTCCGCCATGGCCGTGGCGCGCGCGACGGCTGCTTCAGCGGCCTTCGCTGCAGCCTGCGCCTGCTCCTTGGCCTTGCGGATTTGATCAGGGTCGCCCGCAGCCGTGGTAAGCAGGCGTTTTTCAGCTTCCTCGCGCGCTATGCGCGCGGCTGCCGCTTGCTGTTCGGCCTGTTCGCGTGCTTTGCGTTCGGCAGCGATTTTTTGCGCGAGATCCTGCATCGCCTTGCGCTCAGCCTGCTGGCGTTGCGCACGTTCCTGTTCGGCCTTGGCGTCGGCCTCGGCGCGGGCTTTTTTCTCCGCTGCCATCAGGGTTTCGACTTCGGCGCGGGCTTTTTGCTCGGCTTCGGCGCGCGCCTGATTGACGGCTTCCTCGCGTAGGCTGCGTTCGCTTTCGACAAGCGCTTCGGCTTCCAGTCGTGCCTTGCGCTCGTTTTCGGCCTGCGCCGCGCTTTCCGCCTGCAAGCGGGCGCTCTCGGCCTGCGCGCGTGCGCTTTGTGCCTGCGCTTCGCGGATCTGCGCCTGCGCGCGCGCTTCGATTTCCTCGCGAGCCAGCCGCTCGGACGCCGCTTGTGCCTCGGCCTCGGCTTTGGCCAAGCGCGCCTGTTCCTGCAGGTCGCGCACCATGTCACGGGTGTGAGCGTCGGCTTCCGCGCGCGCGCGCGTGATTTCGGCCTCGCGCGTTTCGCGTTCGGATTCCTGAATTTTGCGCAGCTCGGCTTCCATCTGTGCGCGCGCCTCGGCCTTGGCTTTGCCTTCCGCTTCCGCGACAGCGCGCCCCTTGGCCTCTTCGAGCGCCTTCATCGCCTGTTGCACGCGCGCCTGAGCTTCAGCATCGCGCGTGCGGTCGCGTACCTGCGATTCGGCATCGGCCTTGGCGCGCGCAGCCTCTTCAGCCATGGCGCGCGCATCGGCAATAGCGCGTTCGGCCGCCCGGGCGCGAGCTTCGGCTTCCTCCAATGCTTTGCGTTCGGCTTCACCGCGTGCGCGGATTTCGGTTTCGAACTGCTCACGCTTGGCGGCTTCCTCTGCCGCCAGCTTTTGCGCGCGCGCCAGCGCTTCGGACATTACCTTCATTTGCGCTTCGAGCGCACCTCGCGCACGCGCTTCCGCATCGGCGCGCGCGCGGGCCTCGGCTTCCGCACGTTGCTCGGTATCGGCGCTGGCCTTGGCGGCGGCCTCGGCCAGTTCGTTTTGCTGCGCCTGCTTGCGGGCCTGTGCTTCTGCCTCACCGCGCGCACGCGCTTCGGCCTCGGCCTTGACCTTGGCTTCCATGGCGGTGCGCAATCGCGCTTCGGCCTCAGTGCGGGCCTTGGCATCGGCAGCAGCTTTGGCTTCAGCCGACGCTTTCATTGCGGCTTCGGCACGGGAACGTGCTTCAGCTTCGGCGCGCATGCGCGCTTCAGATTCTGCTTTGACGCGCGTCTCGGCAATTACTCGTGCGCGTTTTTCAGCTTCCTGCCGGGCCATGGCCTTTGCAGCTGCTTCGGCTGCGGCTTCGGCACGCGAACGCGCTTCGGCTTCGGCCTTGGCGCGTTCGCTGGCTTCGTTTTGAACCTTGGCGACGCCTTCGGCCGAGGTGAAATCAAGTTCGCCTTCTTCGTCTGGGTCATCCGCCTGAATGACATCGGAAATCTTGATAGGCTGCGTGATGTTGAGCCGGTTTTTCGGATCCAGATCCGGGCCGGAAAACACGCGGATGTAGCCTTCGCTGCCGAGTTGTTCCAGCGCGAGGTGGCAATGACCTTCGGGCACGCCAGATTTGGTGATCAGTTCGGCAACAGTCGCTTTGCCATCCACCGCAGCGAAAATCCGGCTCAACTCAAGCGGCAACTTGCTACTGCGGGCTTCGCGTACCCCTTTGGTAGTACGGGTGAAGACGGTTTGAGCGTGGTAAATCATCTAGCAGCCTGTCGGACTTAGCCGACAATTGTTTATTGAACTTGTCATCGAAGCCAGAGAGTAAACGTTGCTTGATAGGGGCATAGGATACACAGGCGAGGCGAACGAATGACACGATTTGTGACGGTGAATCGAGACA
>SYEN01000052.1 GCA_005800795.1 Burkholderiales bacterium
CTTGCGTGGCGAATGTGCTGGCGGCGGCCGGGCACGAGGTTACGCGTGAGTTTTACATTAACGATGCCGGGCGGCAGATGGATATCCTTGCCGTCTCCGTGTGGCTGCGTTATCTGGAGGCGCGCGGCGTGGCGGTAGCGTTTCCTGCTGACGGCTATCGCGGTGATTATGTGCGCGACATCGCGCGTGCGCTGGATGCGGCACACGGTGCGCAATTTCAGCGTGATTTTGCTATCACTGCGCCGGTGGATGGCGAAGATGCCGATGCCGCGCTCGATGCTTTGATCACGCGCGCGAAATCCACGCTCGGCGAAAACTGGCGCGCGCTGCATCAATTCGCTCTTGAGGGCATGCTCGCTGATCAGCGCGATGATCTCGGCGGCTTTGGCGTGCACTATGATCGCTGGTATTCCGAACAAACGTTGCACGATAGCGGCGAAGTTGCGCGCGCGATGGAGCGGCTTCAAAGCAATGGACATTTGTATGAGAAAGACGGCGCACTGTGGTTTCGTTCCACCACTTACGGCGACGAGAAAGACCGCGTGGTTCGGCGCGAGAACGGTCAGTTCACTTATTTTGCCTCGGACATTGCTTATCACTTGAACCAGATCGCGCGCGGCTCCGATCAGTTGCTCGACGTGTGGGGTGCGGATCATCACGGCTACATCGCGCGCGTGAAAGGCGCTATGCAGGCGCTGGGCGCAAGCCCGGATAAGCTGACGGTAACGCTGGTGCAGTTTGCCGTGTTGTATCGCGGCAAAGAGAAGGTGGCGATGGGCAAACGCTCAGGCGATTTTGTCACGCTGCGCGAATTGCGCGAGGAAGTCGGCAACGACGCCACGCGGTTTTTTTATGTGCTGCGCAAAAGCGATCAGCATCTCGATTTTGATCTGGAACTGGCGAAATCGCGCACCAACGAAAATCCGGTTTACTACATTCAGTACGCGCACGCGCGGGTTTGCAGCGTGTATGCGCAGTACTCGCAAGGCGGCGGGGATGCAGGTTCGCTAGTCAATGCCGATCCTTCGCCGTTGACCACCGATGCCGAGCTGGAACTGCTGCAAAAACTCGCCGAGTATCCCGAAATCGTCGCCAATGCCGCGCGGGAACTATCGCCGCATTTGATTGCCTTTTATCTTAAGGATGTGGCGGGTTTATTCCATAGCTACTACAACAACGTGCGGTTTTTGTCGGACAACGCCGCCGAGCGCGATGCGCGGCTGGCGCTGGCCGGCGCGGTACGCCAGGTGCTGGCGAATGGGCTCGCACTGCTGGGTGTTACCGCACCGGAAAAAATGTAAGATACGAGCATGCTTAAGTCCGCTTTCAACAACGTTGCCACGATGAAAACCCTGAAAGCTCGCACCCCAGCGGCTGCATATGCGGGTGGTTCGACTTTTGTCGGTATCTTGATCGGGCTGGTGCTGGGCCTAAGCATCGCTTTAGGCGTGGCGTGGTACATCAACAAATTGCCGAATCCTTTCCGCGAAAAGCCGCAGGGACCCGCCGCGCCTACACCAGAACCGACAAAAGCCGAGAAGGCCGCGCCGCCCACGGCGGCAAAAGCCGACCCCACAACTGAAAAGGCCGAGCCGCCCAAAGCGGCTGAAACAGATAAGGCGAAAACTGAGTCTGCGGCCAAAGACGCGGCGGCCGACAAGGGGGAAAAGGGCGACAAGTCAACGCCGGGGGCCAAAGACACGTTTTTCCTGCAGACCGGGTCGTTCCAGGGCGCGCCGGACGCGGATAATCTTAAAGGGCGGCTGGCTTTGCTGGGCCTTGAGGCCACGATACAAACGCGCACGATCCCCGACAAAGGGGTGTTTCATCGCGTGCGCATCGGCCCGTATGCGGATGTCGAGGAACTGAACCGGGTGCGCGGTGTTCTGACGCAAAACGGGATCGACGCTTCGCTGGTCAAGGTCCGCGAAGCAGATAAGTAACGCGTGGTAACGGGTGTCTTGTGGCCACGGCAGGCGCCGCGCGAATCGCAACGAATGTTTGGCAATTAAAGGGGTCAGAATGCGCATGACTAAGCACCTATGGCGGTTCGTGGGCGCGATGGCAATGTTGCTGTTAGGCACCACCGCGCAGGCGCAATTGTCCGCCGGCAAGGATTATCAACTTATTACGCCGCCGCAACCGGTGCCGCCCGGCAAAACCGTTGAGGTTATCGAGTTCTTTTGGTACGGCTGCCCGCACTGCTCCCACCTTCAGCCGTCGTTGCACGCCTGGCTCAAGAAGAAACCTGCCGATATTGCTTTCCGCAGCCAGCCAGCGGCGTTTTCAGAGGACTGGACGCAGCTCGCGCGTACGTATTACGCCATTGAGACCCTCGGCGCGCTCGATAAGCTGCATCCCGAAGTGTTCGCCGCCATACATAAAACCAAAAAGCTCGACCCGAAAGTGTTGATCAAAGATCTGAAACCGCTGTTCGCCTGGGTGGGGACGCAAGGCCAGGATGTTAAAAAATTTACCGATGCCTACAACTCGTTTTCAGTGGTCAGCAAGGCCAACCGTACGATGGATACGACGTCCGCCTACGGCGTG
Organism: Burkholderiales bacterium; assembly: GCA_005800795.1. Classification (GTDB taxonomy): domain Bacteria; phylum Pseudomonadota; class Gammaproteobacteria; order Burkholderiales; family SG8-41; genus UBA5216. The sequence goes on from SYEN01000052.1 coordinate 2,551, forward strand.
TCGGGCACGCCTTCGATAGCCATTGACGGGCGCTTTCTGATCGCACCACACATGGTTCCGACCAAGGCCAATGCGGTGGATTACGAGCGCTTTTTCAAGAACGTGGACGAACTGATCGCGATGGCTCGCGCCAATCGCAAGGGAAAATAGGGAGCCATCATGACCATTTCCAGACGTACGGTGTTGTCGTTCGCCGCCAGCGCGGCAGCAATGGGTTTTATCAGCAACGCGCGGGCGCAGACGCCGGAGCGCACATTTGAACAGAGCTTTCGCTCCATCAATCCGCAGGCCGCGCCCACCGACAAAATCGAAGTCATCGATTTTTTCTGGTACGGTTGTCCCTGGTGCTTCCAGTTAATGCCGATGTTTACGGAATGGGAAAAATCCAGACCTGCCGATGTGGTAGTGCGCCGCATTCCTGCCATCCTGCGACAAGAGTGGGTGCCGGAAGCGCATTTGTACTACACGCTGGAAGCGGTGGGTGCAGCTGACCGTTTGCACGCCAAGGTCTTCGAAGCCTGGCATCGCGAGCGGCTGCAAGCCACCGACTTGGAGGCTTGGTCCAAGTGGGCGGAGGCCAACGGCATCGATCGCGCGAAATGGGACGAAGCCTACAACTCGCAGGGCGTACGCAATAACGTGGTGCGCGCGGTGGAGTTGGGGCGCGACTACGACGTGCGCGGCACGCCGGTGATAATCGTTGATGGCCGCTATCAAACCGGCGGCGGCTCGGCCGGCTCGCTCAAGAACGTGATGCCGACGGTGGATGGCCTGGTCAAGCTCGCGCGGGAGCGGCGCAAGAAAGGGTGATCCTGTTCAAAACCGCGCCGCCTTGAGGTTTGGCCGCGGCCGGTTTGGCAGCGGCCGCATTATTCCACGGTAACGGATTTCGCCAGATTGCGCGGCTTGTCTACGTCGGTGCCGCGCAGCAGTGCCACGTGATAGGCAAGCAATTGCAGCGGCACCACATGCAGTATGGGCGACAGCGCGCCGGCATGCCCGGTGAGCACTATCGCATGCATCGCCGGGCCTTTTTGTATGTGTGCGCCCTTGTCGGCGAACACGTATAGCTCGCCGCCGCGTGCGCGCACTTCCTGCAAATTGGATTTGAGTTTTTCCAGCAGTTGATCGTTCGGCGCAATGGCGATCACCGGCATGGCCTTGTCGACAAGCGCAAGCGGCTGGACGCGAAAAATGAAAAACAGTTGCTGGCCGCACTACGACACCTGCCACGCGCCATGGAGTCAGTACTGTCGATCGAGCCGCAAATCGCCGCGTGGGCCAAGCGCTTCAAGAAAAAACAGCATGCGTTGTTCCTGGGCCGCGGGCTACACTTCCCGATTGCCA
>SYEN01000538.1 GCA_005800795.1 Burkholderiales bacterium
CCTTCCCAATCACTGCCCAACCCACTGCCGCCTTCCGACTTAATGGGTGAGGTAGACTGCGTTTGTCGTTCTCAAATGCGGCGATTTCTATTCCACATGATGTCAAATGCTTGAGAGCGGATTGTTTATGCAACATTCGGGCTAGAGGGCTTAAAAAAACGTCTAGTGTTATTCGACTGGAATGCGAGGATTTGTAATGATAAATATTGCCCAAACGCAAGTCTAAGGCAATTCTAAGGGGCCAGAGTTGAATTAAATCGGACGTGACGTAAGTAATTGTTTTTATTAATTTATATCAGCGGATCAAGAGCTGCTGGCGTTCGGGTAGCCATGTCGGCGCAATGGTGCTGGCGCCCGGGCTACCCGGGCTTCGGAGGCGATCATATTGCGTCAGCACACTCGGCACATAGGCTTGGGTTTCAGCGTACTGCGGTATTTTGTTGCCGGCACGCACCACAGCGTTTTCGCCAGCGTTGTAACCCGCCAGCGCAAGGTCGAGGTTGTTCTTGAACATGCCCAGCAAAAAGCGCAGGTAACGCGCACCGCCGTGCAGGTTTTCCATCGGATCCCAGATATTTTTCACGCCGTAACGCGCAGCGGTTTCCGGCATCAACTGCATCAGGCCGATGGCACCGGCGGGTGATTTGGCTTGCGGGTTATAGCCCGATTCCACGGTGATGATCGCATGAAGCAGTGCGGCATCCAAATCGTATTCGCGCGCCACCTGGGCGACCATCGGCGCAATGGCTACTCGCAACGCGGCGTTGACCTGAATCGCGCCGCCGCCACCGGGCGAGCGTTCGTACAGAGGCGGCGGGTTGAATGCCTCTACTACCGGCCGCGGAGCTTCCTTCTTGAACAGCATGTAGCCTTCGTGCACCTGATGGTCGGCCAAATGGGCAACGCCTTGCGCATCCACATAGCCCCAGATGTCTGCGTTGGCCGGTAAGCTAGTCGTGAGAGCCGAGGCGCAAACGAGGGCTGCTGTGAACGATGCTGGTTTGAAAGGTTTCATCGGCTGTGAAGGGTTGCGGCTGGAAATCGGCTTCCGATATAAGAATCGCTTGTTATTTTACACCTTCGGCCCACCCGTGTGGCCGGGGTGGGGCTGGGGTAGAATACCCGCCATTTAACGGTCAATCGGGCGCTCGATCGCATGTACGGCAGCGTGCTTAGTATTTGTTTTTAAAAGATTCTTTATTCCGGATGCGCAAGCCGCACTGGATTGTTCGCAATTGGTCGCGATAGCCCAATCCACGCTGGGCCTACGTGATCAGGGAATGAGCCTTTCCGCGGTGTTGGCTAAAGTTGAAAGTGCGGAAGCACGCGCGAAACTGAACGCGCAGGAAATCAATCTGTTGCGGCAGATCGTGCGCATCAGTTTTACCAGTGCATTTTCGCAGCGCGAAGTTCACGAGGCCTGTGTGTCTGGCAGCCTTGGAATCCCCAAACCCAATCCCAAACCGTAAGGCGTGGAACGAGAGTGGCTATTTCAACGAGGAGTCCGAGTAATGGTTTTTCTTCATAGAGTGGTTTCCCCCCTGTTCGCCTTGCTGGCCCTGTGCACCTTGGCACAAAGCCCGGCGCTTGCGCAGCCCAAGGAAATTGAACGCACTGGCGGCCCTTACGTGCCGACGCCGCAGGTCGTGGTCGATCAGATGCTGCGCTTTGGCGGCGTCAAAGCGTCCGATTTCGTGATGGACCTCGGCTCGGGTGACGGGGTGATCGTGCTTACCGCTGCGCGCCAGATGAAGGCCTCGGGCATGGGGCTTGAGATCGATCCAGAGTTGGTCACGCGCGCCAACAATTCAGCAAAGAAACTTGGCGTCGCCGACCGTGCGACATTTCACGTGCAGGATGTATTCAAAGCGGATTTATCCAAGGCCAGCGTGGTAACGCTGTATCTGTTGCCTGCGATGATGATGAATCTGCGTAAAAAAATTTACGACGAAATGCGCCCCAGTGCACGCGTGGTGTCGCATGATTACCATTTCGGTGATTGGGAGGCGGATGACCGCATCACCTTCGACGTGCCGGAAAAGGAATTCATCAACGGTGTGCCCAGCGCGACGGTGTATCTGTGGACCATCCCGGCCAAGATCTCCGGTGCGTGGAATATCAAGGCTGATGGCTTGCCGCAACCGGTCACCGCAGAATTCAGCCAGAACTTTAGTGTCGCCAACGGTACGCTGGTCAACGCGCGTGGCGCGGGCATATCCGACGTGTCGGTGAAAGGCGAAGCCATTACCTTTTCCATTTGGCGCGGCTCGGTGCGTCATCACTATCGCGGCCAGGTCAAAGGCAACGTGATGAGCGGCATGGTCAATCTGGATGGCCGCGAAGCGAAATGGCAGGCAGAGCGGATGAAGTGATTTAAAAATATCAATAAAAACAGATACTTATAATGCAAATACCGCCATTCGCGAGGACGAGCCTCAGTTTACCAGGAGCTCCGGCGGCGTAAATCCGATCACCGCGTGGCGGTACACGCTTTGCATGTAAGCCAGGTCGAGCGTGGCGCGGTTGTGCGCATCGGTGATGATTTGACCGCCTTCAAACAGCTTGGCTGCAAGCGGCATGGGGGCGGCGAGCATGTCCCACAGCATGGTTTCCTTGGCGGGCGGCACGTAGTCCATGGTGACGCGTTCGGGTTGGCGCAGGGCGCTCGCGCTGGCGACGATGAAACTGTTGGTGTGTGTTGCGCCTTCGTACGCAGGCCGGAAAAGCGCCAGATGCGGCAACTCGCTTTTTAACGTGACCAGCAGATGCGCATAGCTGACCGGATTGCGCAGATCGGCAAAGGTGTTGAACACGGCAATGCCGTCTTTGCCCAGACATCGGCGCAGGTCGCGGAAAAAATCGCGCGTAATCAGATAATCCGGCGTGCCGTCGCCGTGGAAAAGATCGACGATCAGCACGTCATACGCCCGTGGGCAAGCGCGTACGAAAGTACGCGCATCGGTTTGATATACCGGGGTTTTTTTCTCGTCGAGGGCGAAAAATCGCCGCGCCGCCTGCAGCGATGCCGGATCGATTTCAACCACTTCTGTGCGGATGTCGCGCGCCGCCAGCCGCGCCGGCGTCATGCCCGCGCCCAGGCCCAGCACCAGCACGTTCATCACATCAGGCCGGTAAGCCATGGTCAGCGCTTCGAGTGCGTAGGTGTAAAACGAACTCGAACGGCCGCTGGCCTCGATGCCGTTTTGCGTGAGGCCGTCCTGAAAATACATGCGATTGGCCGGGCCGCCCGCAGCATCCACGCCCTGCCGCAGAATTTTCACCGTGCCGAACAGCGAACGAAACGTGCCTTCAACGCGCCACTGTGCGCCCTGATAATGCACCATGCCTGCGCGGCCCGTGTAAGCGTCGGCCTGCCATAGCAGCAGGAGTGGGGCGAGAAGGCCGATGGCGCCGGTGACGATAATCGCCGCACGGCGCTTTAGGGTCTTGGCTTTGGGCTCGATCAGCACCGCCGCGAGGCTCAGCGCCGCCAGTAACGCGGCGACGATCAACACCGCGTCGTAGTTACTGACATACGGAATCAGCCCGAACGCAGTAACCAGCACCCCGGCCACCGAGCCGATGGTGCTGACGAAAAACACCTGCCCGGAGCCGCCATCACCATCGCCGCGTTTCTGAATGGCGACCAGCAGCGGGTTCATCGCCGAGGTGGCAATCAACGGCGCCGCCAGCAGGATGGTGCAAGCGACGAACGCACCGGTGACCAGACTCCAGCCGGCGAGCGGAGCGAACAGGCTGGGATAAATCAGGCAGGCGGCAAAAATGCATAGTGCCGCCACCGCCGGCAGCACGCAATACAGTTCCAACAGGCGGCTGCCTTCAAGTTTTCGGGAATTCGCGAGCTTGCCGCCTGTCCAATAGCCCACGGCGAGCGCAATCAACGTGATCGAGAGGATGCCTGTCCAGATGTAAAGGCTCACGCCGAAGTAGGGCGTCATGATGCGCGAGGCGAGCAGTTCCAGCGCCAGTATTGCACCGCCGGTGATGAAGATGATGGTTTGCAGCAGCATGGAGTTGTCGGTCAGTTGCGAGGCTTAAGGCGTGAGGAGCGTCGGGTATAATCTGGACTTGAGAATTTACCATAGATGCACTTGACACCCGTGTGGTCGCCTGAGGTTTCCCGGCGATGAAGGAGGAGGTGATGTTCAAATTTTTCGCGTGTTGGCTGGTGTGGGGGTTGGGGTTTTGTACCTCGATAGTGCACAGCGCAGCACAGGTGCAGGAGCCGCGCGTGCCGTACGTACCGACGCCGCAGGACGTGGTGGAAAAAATGCTGCAAATGGCGCGCGTCACCAGCAGCGACTATCTGATCGATCTGGGTTCCGGCGACGGGCGTATTGTGGTGACTGCAGCCAAAAAACACGGCACGCGCGGCTTTGGCGTGGATATCAACCCCACGCGCATCGACGAAGCTGTTGCCAACGCGCAGAAAAGCGGTGTCACCGACAAGGTGGCGTTTTATCAGCGTGATCTGTTTCAGACCGATTTGTCGCAGGCCACTGTAATCAGCATGTATTTGCTGCCGCGCGTAAACTTGGAGTTGCGGCCGAAGCTGCTGGATCTGAAGCCTGGTACGCGCATCGTGTCGCACGATTTTTCCATGGAAGAATGGAAACCGGATGTGCACGCGCAGGTGTATTCCCGTGAAAAATACAATGGCCAGGGGGGGGACAGCGACGTCTTTTTCTGGGTGGTGCCGGCTAAGGTCGCGGGCGTCTAGCGTTGGGAATTGCCGCTTCGTGGCGGTGCGGCGCAGAATTACTCGGTTACGCTGGCTCAGACGTTTCAGGTCGTCACCGGTTCGGTTACGGTCAATGGCCGCGCGACGCAGCTGCAAAACGTCAAACTGGCCGGCGATGAACTGAGTTTCAGTTTTACCGCGGAAGTGGGTGGGGTGCCGGTCAAGCACGAATTCAAGGGCAGGGCCGATAGTGGCAGAATCAGTGGCAGCGGCAGCCTGTCGGGCAGCCGTACGCAGGGCCGTTACGATTGGCATGCGCTGCGTGTAACATCAGCTGCGACGCTTGCACCGGGAATGGTCGCGGTTCAATAGCAAAGGTCGAATTATGTATGCATGGTTAGTGCGTCTGGGGGCGTATTGCGGGCTGTTCACCGCGCCAGTGGTATTGGGGGCGGCACTGGCGCAGGATTACGGCGACACGCCGTACGTGCAAACGCCGCAGGTGGTGGTCGACAAAATGCTGGAAATCGCCAAGATCGCCAAGAACGATTATTTGATCGATCTCGGTTCAGGTGATGGCCGCATGATCATCACCGCCGCCAAACGTTACGGCGCGCGCGGCTTCGGCGTCGATCTCAACAAGAGTCTGGTGACGCTGGCCAATCGCAACGCGGCCAAAGCGGGCGTGGCAAATCGCGCGGTGTTTTACGAGCGCGATTTGCACGAGACCGATATTACGAAGGCCGACGTTCTAACCATTTACCTGTTGCCAGAAGTCAATCTGATGGTGCGTCCGCGTATCCTCGCGTTGAAGCCGGGTACGCGGCTGGTGTCGCACGATTATGGTTTCGGCGAGTGGCCGCCGGATATCGAGCTGACTATGGACGCGCCAGGTAAACCCGTGGGTCGCGATCAGAAAAGCAAGGTGATGTACTGGGTGGTGCCCGCGCGCGTAGCCGGTAAGTGGGTGTGGCAGGGCCCGGCGGGCCCGTATGAGTTGCAACTGGAGCAGGTGTTTCAGAAACTGACCGGCACCCTGAGTGTGGGTGGCAAGCGCGTTGCCATCGACAAGTTGGCGTTGACCGGCGAGCGCATCACATTCGAGGCGGCACTGGATCAGGGCCAGCATGAATTCAGCGGCAAAATCATGAATAATTCCATCGCGGGCGATAGCCGGAAGTTCGGCGCGGGCGCATCGGCAGGCACTGCCAGTGGCAGGCAGGCGTGGAGCGCGACACGAACCGAATTGCGTGAACCGCGATTCACCGACCTTAAACCCGGCATTACGGCGAGGTAGCTTCGTTGCATCGGCGCACATGCTGGCTGGCGCTGTTCCTCTTGGGCGCGTTACAGGCGGTTCACGGATTTGCGGCGGTGCTCGACGTGCCGACGCCCTATATTCCTTCCACGCCCGGCAACGCCGACGAAATGTTGCGGCTCGCGGGCGTTACCCCCACCGATGTGGTGTATGACCTGGGCTCGGGCGACGGACGTATCGTTATTGCGGCGGCGCGTGACTACGGTGCGCGCGGTGTGGGTCTCGATATCGATGCGGCGCTGGTGCGTGAGAGCACGGAAAACGCGCGCAAGGCCGGCGTCAGTGAACGTACGGCGTTTCGCGCCAGTGATATTTTCGCGGTGGATTTGCGCGAGGCCACGGTGGTAACGATGTATCTTTTGTCGGGGCTGGTGGCGAAGCTGGAGCCGAAACTGCTGGCGGAGTTAAGACCTGGCACGCGCATCGTTGCGCATGACTACGGTTTCGCGAAATGGCAGCCGGATCGCAAACAGCAGATTTCCAAGACCTACATGCTTTACGTCGTGCCCGCGAGGGTGGCCGGCGGCTGGCAAATTGACGCGCCGCTGACGCGCGGGCGTGATTTTCTGCTGGATTTGCAGCAGCAGTATCAGCAAGTGCGCGGCGGCGTGCGGGTACAGGGGGGCTTTTTGCCAGCGTTCGAAGCGCAGCTTGACGGCGGCAAGATCAGTTTCGTGTTGGTCGAAAACGACGTGAGTTACCGCTTTGAAGGCACGGTAAGCGGCGATGCAATGGAGGGTGTGGTACGTTACGGGTATGGGCCGAAGTTGAATGAACAGGCTTGGCGGGCACGGCGGGTGGCGGTTGGGCGTTGATTCAGAATTTGCTGTGTAGCAACTGAAATTCGGTAAAGCGCAAAAAGTAGCTTCGTCGTTCCCGCGAAGGCGGGAATCCATAACACTGTTTCATAGGCTGCTATGTGATGGATTCCCGCCTTCGCGGCAATGACAGGGTGAGTGTTGTGGCTACCGGCAAGCGGGTCGCGAGCAACGTAGGGTTAATGTATTGTAAGTATATGAATTTATTGATAAAAAAATACTTCGTCGTGTTGGCGCTAATGGCGTTTAACGCAACGCAAGCCCACGCCCAATGGCCTTACGAAGTCCCATTCGTACCGTCGCCGCAAGTGGTGGTGGATGAAATGCTGCGTCTGGCCGATGTCAAGAAAGACGATTTTGTGTTTGACCTGGGTTCCGGCGATGGGCGGATTCTGATCTCCGCCGCCGCCAAATTCGGCGCGCGCGGCGTGGGGGTCGATCTGGACGAAACGCTGATTTATCAGAGCGAAGCCAACGCGAAAGCAGCCGGCGTGGCGGATAAAGTGCAATTCATCCGCCAGGATTTGTTCAAGACGGATTTGGCGCGTGCCACGGTCATCACCATGTACCTGCTGCCCGGCGTAAACATGCAGCTGCGCCCGGTGCTGCTGGGGTTAAAGCCCGGCACGCGCATCGTCGCGCATGATTTTGATTTGGGCGACTGGAAGCCCGATGTCAAAATAACTGTGCGCAAGAATGTGATGCTGTGGGTGGTGCCTGCAAAAATCGATGGCCGCTGGCGCTTGCAATTGCCGTTGCCCGGCGGAACACAGACCTGGGATCTGGATATTCGCCAGAAGCATCAGGAAATCGACGGCGTGGTGCGCGTGGGGGATCGTCCGCCGGGCGGCATCTGGCAAACTTCGCTGCGCGGCGACAAGGTCGGGTTTGTATTGGTAGACAACACGGATCGCGATAGCGAGGCGAATATGTATTTCGAGGGCACGGTGAAAGGCGGCGTGATGGAAGGCGAATTCCGCCGCGGCGTCGGCGCACAGCAGACAAAGCATGCGTGGCGTGCCGAAAGGGCACGGCCATGAGGCCTACATCGTTGCGCTATCTATCTGTTTTGATTGGTTTTTCTCTACTCCTCGGTACGGGGTCAGCGCGCGCGGCGGATGCGCCGTTTGTAGTGACATTACCGACGGTGGTCGACACCATGCTCAAGATGGGCCAGGTTGGCGCCAGTGATTTTCTGATTGATCTGGGTTCGGGAGATGGGCGCATAGTCATCGCAGCCGCGAAACAGCATGGCGCGCGTGGTTACGGCGTGGAGCTCGATCCCAATCTGGTGCTGACCGCGCGGCGCGAGGCGCAGCGACAGGGCGTGGCCGACCGTGTGATGTTTGAAGCGGAAAATCTGTTCAATATCGACATCGGCAAAGCCAGCATCATCACCTTGTATATCGGTGAATCGGTGAACATGCGGCTGCGGCCAGCGCTGCTGAAATTGAAACCCAGCACGCGCATCGTGTCGCATGATTTCGATTTGGGCAACTGGATGCCTGACGAGAAGATGACTATTTCTGTACCCAATAAACCGTACGGCCCGCCGCGCAGCGATATCATGCTGTGGGTGGTGCCGGCAGATTTTTCGGGCACCTGGACGTGGACACTGCCGGTTGCGGGCGCCGACGCGTCCCACGAGGCGCGATTTGAACAGGCGTTTCAGAAACTCGAAGGAAGCGGCCGCGTCGCCGCGCGGCAGGCTGCCATCGGCAGCCCGCAAATTCGCGGCGATTCGATTCGATTCGTCATGGGAGCGGATGTCGCGGGCAAGGCGGCATGGCGCGAATTCGAAGGCCGCATCAGTGGCGACTCGATCACGGGTACCTCCGCCCTCCTGGCTGATGGCGGCAAAGCGATCCTCAAAGACACTTCAGTGCCTTGGCGCGCGACGCGCACGGCACGCGGCAAGTGGGTGACAGATTCGCCGCCGGCCACGTTCGAACCGGGGGCGCGCTGAAACGGTTGCACAAAGCAGGAATAGCGAACAGTTTTTTTCAAGGAGCAGCAATGAAGGCAATGAAACAAACGTTACTGGCGTTATGCCTGACCGTATTGATGGCCGGCGTACAGGCGCAAACCGGTGTCGGCGACGTGGTGTATGTGCCCACGCCGCAACTGGTGGTCGATGAAATGCTGCTAATGGGCAAGGTCGGCAAGAATGACTACCTGATTGATCTGGGCTCCGGCGACGGGCGCTTTGTGATCTCCGCCGCCAAAAAGTACGGCGCGAAGGCGCTCGGTGTAGACCTTGATACCTATCTGCTCAAAGTCGCCAACGAGGCTGCGCGCAAGGAAGGCGTCACCGATCGCGTGACGTTTCGAGAGCAGAATCTGTTCGAGACCGATTTTTCGGCGGCGACGGTGATTTCAACCTACCTGTTGCCGGAAATGAATCTGCGGCTACGCTCGAAAATCATGCGCATGAAGCCCGGCACGCGCGTGGTGGCGCACGATTACAGCATGGGCGACTGGTATCCCGATGAACAGAAAACCCTGATCGTTCCGGAAAAGAAAGTCGGCAACCCCGGCATCAGCTACATCTTTCACTGGGTGGTGCCCGCGCTGGCGGCGGGTGTGTGGCAATCCACGCTCAACATCGACGGCAAGGACGTGCCGTACGAATTCACCATGGAGCAGTTTTTCCAGAACATCGACGGCCCCGCGCGCGCGGGCGGCATCACCGGCGTAATGCGCGGCAAGATGTCCGGTGAAAACATCCGCTTTTCAGTGACCGGCAAGGGCGCGCAAAAAATCGTGCGCCATGAATTCGAAGGCAAGCTCGCGGGTGAAACCATCAGTGGGCTCGCGCGCATAGGCGAAGGTGCGGGAGCGAAGCAGGTGGCGTGGAACGCCAAGCGTGTAAAGCGAGGCGAGTTCACACGCGCGCAAGACGAACCGGAGGTGAAATAACATGAGCGATTCGCCGGGCGGAAGCACGCAGCAAAGCGCACAACCGAAGGCTTCGCTTTCGGTCTTCGACGCCTGCACCATGATCGTGGGCTTGATCGTGGGTGCGGGTGTTTTTGGCACGCCGGCGATTGTGGCTGGCGCGATGAATGATGAAACGTTGATTCTCGCGGTGTGGGTGGCGGGTGGCGTGTTTTCGATTATCGGCGCGCTGTGTTACGCGGAACTGGTGACAGCGTTCCCGTCGGCAGGCGGCGAATACCACTTCATTCAGCGCGCGTTTGGACGTTCGCTGGCGTTTCTCTACGGTTGGGCGCGCATGACAGTGATTGTAGCCGGCTCCATCGCGGTGTTCGCCTATCTTTTCGGCGATTACCTGTCACGGGTGATTAACATGGGGCCGTACTCCTCGGCGATCTGGGCAGCGCTGGTGGTGTTCGTGCTGACGGCCGTTAACTACCGCGGTATTCAGGAAGGCAAGACCGCGCAGAATGTGTTTACCGTGCTGGAAGTGTGCGGCCTGCTGCTGATCATCGTGGCCGGGCTGTTTCTGGCAGCGCCGCCTGCGCCGCCACCGGTGATGGCGCCGGGCGCGGCGGGCGGTGGCGGCCCGTGGTATATCGGCGCGGGGCTGGGCACCGCGATGCTGTTTGTGCTGTTTACCTACGGCGGCTGGAACGACGCTGCCTATATATCCGCCGAGGTCAAGGGAGAGCGCAACATGGTGCGCGCGCTGTTGATCGCGATCAGTGTGGTGGCGGTACTGTATGTGCTGATCGCACTGGCCTACATGAAAGGCCTGGGGCTGTACGCGATGGCGCGTTCAGATGCCGTGGCTGCGGATTTGCTCAAGGTTGTGTGGGGCGGCACGGGTGAAAAAGTAATCTCGATCATGATTGCAATCGCCGCGTTGACCTCGGTGAACGGTTCCATCATCGTCGGTGCGCGCTCGAATTACGCGCTGGGCCGGGATTGGCCGATTTTCGGCTACCTCGGGAAGTGGGACGCTGCGAGCGGCTCGCCGCGCAATGCGCTGGTGGTGCAGGGCGTGATCGCACTCGCGCTGGTGGGGCTGGGTGCGATACAGAAGGCGGGCTTCAAGGGACTGGTGGAATATTCGCTGCCGGTGTTTTGGGGATTCTTTTTGCTGGTGGGCGTGGCGGTATTTGTGCTGCGTGCGAAGGAACCTGACGCGCCGCGGCCATTCCGTGTGCCGTTGTACCCGGTGTTGCCGGCTATTTTTGTCTGCGTGTGCGGTTACCTGCTGTACTCCAGCCTGACGTTTCACAAGGACAATGCGCTGGTGGGTCTGGGTGTGCTGGCGATAGGCGGCGTGATTCTGCTGTTTGCGCGCGGTAAAAAAGCGGCGTAGCAGGTGTGCGGACGATCCGTCCGCGGGAAGTGCTGCTGTCAAAGCAGGCGGATTGCGGGCGGGATGCCCGCGATCCCGGCAGCTGTCCCACTCGCGCGTCAAGCGCTGCGCTGTCGATTGGCGCCGAAGACTATTGAAAAGGTTGCGTGCAGCCCCAACCTGATATCACATGATTGATTTTATCATAACTAATTGTTTGGTAATTAGGGCGAAACGTAACCAAAGTAGAGTTTCAAGAAAAGCTTAAAAACGTTGTCGTTGCGGTGATTGTATCGGTATTCGATTTCCTTCAGATACATCGGGAAATAATACTTCGACACGCCGCGATAGTTGTA
>SYEN01000539.1 GCA_005800795.1 Burkholderiales bacterium
CAACCGCATCGTACAAACGCCCCACATGCGCGAGCGATTCACTGCGGTGGGCGCCGAAGCGTTACATGGCACGCCAGCGCAATGGGCGGTCTACGTTCGCGAGGAAGTTGCCAAGTGGACCAAGGTCGTCAAGGCCGCCGGCATCAGTCTGGACTGAACCCGGCGGCTTGTTCACTGCGGACCTTTCGCATACCCTACGCCCAACCTGATTGCCGCACACCATCGGATCACTGATGCCGAACCCCCAGAATCTGAAATATCACGTGTCCCACACCTGGCTGAAATTGGAGGACGGCGGTATCGCCGTCGTCGGTGTGACCCACCACGCGCAGAAGGAAATGGGCGACGTGGTCTATGTGCAGCCGCCCGCGGCCGGCGCCCATGTCGAACAGGGCAAGGCCTGCGGTGTCATTGAGTCGGTCAAGACGGTTGCGGACGTTCACGCCCCGGCATCGGGTGATGTGCTGGAGGTCAATCCTGCGCTGGCGGACACGCCGGAAACCGTGAATTCCGATCCGTACGGCACTTGGCTGTTCCGCATAAAACTCAGCGATCCCGCGGAACTGGCGGCGCTGCTGGATGCGGCTGCTTATGATCAGCTTGCTGGCGATTAACCACAGCCGGCATTCACGGAAGTAAGGACGGGCGATACAGGCGCCTGGTGTTCAGACCACAAACGCAGCCGGAGGAGCAAGTCCATGAAACAGTACTCGTTGCTGAATCACGCGCCACTTCTGATTTGCGGGTTGGCCTGTGCGGCGTTACCAAGCCATGCCCAGACGTGGCCCAGCCGGCCCGTGCGGATTGTCAACCCGACGCAGCCGGGCGGCGTGTCGGACATCGTGGCGCGCAGTCTGGCGCACAAGTTTACCGAGACCTTGGGCCAGACCTTTATCGTCGACAACCGACCGGGCGCCAACGGCATTATTGGTGTCGACCTGGTGGCGAAGGCGAGCGCCGATGGCAACACCCTGCTGGCGGGCACCAATGGCCAGTTGGTCGCCAATTCAGCCGTGTTTGCCAAACTGCCATTCGATGCCGTGCGCGATTTCGCGCCCATCACCATCGCGGTGACGTCGCCCTTTTTGCTGGTGGTTCACGCATCGCTGCCCGCCAAGACGGTGGCGGAACTGGTGGCGCTGGTCAAGGCGAAACCGGCAATGTCGTATTCGTCATTCGGACCTGCCAGCATCGCCCACTTCGGGATGGAGCTCGTGCAATTGCGCACCGGCATGAAAATGACGCATGTGCCGTACAAAGGTGGTGCGCCTTCTGCGGCGGCACTGGTTGCCGGCGAAGTGAATGCGTCGCTGGACTCGGTGCAGAATCAGTTGCAGTTTATTCGCGGCAACCGCGTGCGCGCGCTGGCGCTGGCGCACAGTACGCGGCTGAAAATGCTGCCTGATGTGCCGACGACCGCGGAGGCCGGTGTTGCCGGAGTTGAAATCGGCGGCTGGTATGCCCTGCTCGCGCCCGCGGGCACGCCAAGAACCGTGGTCAATCGTTTGTATGAGGAGTCGGTAAAGGCGTTCAAGTCATCGCCCGAGTTGCGCGAGCGCTTTGAATCCACCGGCTCGGATATTTTGCTCAACACCCCGGCGGATTTTGCCGCACGCATCAAGCGTGAAATCGCCGAGTACACGAAAGTGGCGCGCGAGGCCAACATTACGGTCAGTCAGTAATGTGGCCTTGCGCCGCGCTTAGTTAAAAAATTTTATAAAAACAATTACTTACGTTAACCCTGCCTCGCATGGCCCCAGGTGCTGGGTATGGGATGGGTTTCGCCGGGGATAATCCGTACCACTTCACCAGGAGCACACGTTGAACGAAAAACCCTTGAACGCCGCCGAGCAAAGCACCCAGCCCGGCGAACGGATCACCGACAAACCGGAGTTGCCGCGGCAAGGCCTCGCCATGCATTTGGTGGCGGACACTGAATCGATCGAAGGCGAGCACCACCTCAAGGTCGGCCACTCCCGCGGGTTTGATATCTATTCCGACGAGCCGCCCACCATCGGCGGCACCAACAAATTTCCGCCGCCGATGAGTTATCTCGCGCTGGCCATCGGCTTCTGACTGCTGACTCAGGTGGCGCGGTACGCGTCCATGATGAAGCTGAAAATAAACAAAGCGCGCTGCCATGTGGAAATGGATTTCCAGGTCTCTGGCTCGGTGCTGCAAGGCACGGTCCAGGGCAGTTGGCAGGGCATCAGCACGAATCTTGAGATCGATTCGGATGAACCGATGGAAAAAATTGTCGCGCTCACACGCAATGCCAAGGGTGGATGTTTCGCCGAGCAGTTGATCGTCAATCCGGTGAAGCTCACCAGCTCGATCACGCTGCGCGGGGAAACCGTGCACTTTGCACCCGAGAATGAGTAACAACAGCTTGGCGATGCAGATGCACATAGAGCCATGCGTCAGGCCTTACATCGGCAGGCAGGTCACCGTGCTGATGGCGTGTCTCGCCGTCAGCAGCGCGAGCGCACAGCCCTTTCCGCACAAGCCGTTGCGTATGATTGTCCCGAGTTCCCCGGGGGGCGGCAGCGACATCATGGGCCGCTTCCTCGCGCAAAAGCTGGCCGAGCAAATGGGCCAGCAAGTCATAGTCGAAAACCGTCCCGGCGCCAGCAGTGTGATTGGCACAGACGCCGCGGCAAAATCCGCGCCGGATGGTTATACGCTCGTGATTCCGCCCGCCGCCGTGTCGGTCAATCCCAGTATTTTCGCCAAAATGCCATTCGACGCGCTGCGCGATCTGGCGGCAATTTCCCAGGTCGCCGAGTCGGCCAACGTACTGGCGGCCCACCCCGCTTTGCCGGTGCGCACCATCAAGGACTTGATCGCGCTCGCCAAGGCCAAGCCGGGTACGCTATCGGCGGCATCACCGGGTATCAGCGGCACGCCACACATGGCGGCGGAACTGTTCAAGCTGATGACTGCCACCGATTTTTTGATCATCGTTTACAAGGGTTCCGGTCCGGGGTCGATTGCGCTGATGTCGGGAGAAGTGCCACTGCAGTTTTCCACGCCGCCCTCGTCGTTGCCCTATGTGCGAGCCGGACGCATGCGCGCGCTGGGCGTGACCACCAAGACGCGCGTGCCGTCGATGCCGGATATCCCCACCATCGCGGAATCCGGCGTGCCGGGGTATGAGGCCACGCAGTGGTTCGGCTTGTTTACCGCGGGCGGCACCCCCACGGCGATTGTCGAGCGGCTGGCGCAGGAAACGGCGCGTGCGGTACGCTCGTCTGATCTGAAGGAACGCATGTCCGCCGAAGGATTGCAGCCGGTCGGCAGCACACCGGCGGAATTTTCGGCTTATCTCCGAGCGGAAATGGCCAAGTGGGCCAAGGTCGTCAAGGCCGCCAACATCAAACCACAACTATGAAACCAGGTACAACAACAATCATTGCTCGCACAATACATACGGTCTCGCGCGCGATGCTCACGTTGCTGTCTTTGACCGCTGCAAGTGATGCCTATGCCCAAGACAGCTTTCCGCAGAAACCGGTGCGCTGGATCGCCCCGGTGCTGGCGGGCGGCGCGGGTGATTTGATCGCCCGCGCGATGGCGCCGAAACTCACCGAGTTGTGGGGGCAGCAAGTCATCATCGACAACCGTGTGGGCGGTGGCGGCACGCTGGGCATGGGCCTCGCCGCACGCATGGCGCCCGACGGCTACACCATCGTGCTCGGCGTGTCGTCGTTCGTGGTGATGGCGCCGGGCGTTTACCCGAAGCTGGCCTACGACACGCAGAAGGATTTCGCCCCCATCACGCAGATACTGGCGGCGCCGCTGGTGCTGCTGGCGAACAATGCGTTTCCCGCCAAAACCGTGCCCGAGTTGATCGCCCTCGCCAAAGCGAGGCCGGGGCTGGTCAGTTATGGCTCGCCCGGCAACGGCTCGGCCGCGCATTTGGCGAGCGAACTGTTTCGCCACCTGTCCGGCACGCAGATGCTGCACGTACCGTATCGCGGGGCGCCGCCGATTTACACCGATCTGATTGCCGGGCAGATCACGATCTACATGGGCACGTTGCCTGCGGCATTACCCCTGACCAAGGCTGGCCGGCTCAAGGCGCTGGCCACGACGAGCACGAAACGGTCACGGGTCTATCCGAACCTGCCGACGGTATCCGAGTCCGGATTGGCAAGTTACGACGTGACCACCTGGTACGGCGTGCTGACGCCCGTGGGTGTGCCGCCGCCGATACTCAACAAACTGCATACCGACCTGACACGCGTCATTCGCCTGCCCGACGTGGAGGAGCGGTTTGCCAGCGAGGGGGGCGACATCATCGGCAGCAAACCCGAGGCCTTCGGCGCTTTTATCGCGTCAGAGCTCGCCAAGTGGGCGAAGGTCGCCAAGGCAGCCGGCGTCAAAGTCGAATAGCCTCTTTCGCCCGTGACACCGGCGCGAGCGTTAACTGCCGGTGACGCCTTCGATGTGAAACGGTTGGCCGTTCACTGCTATGTGACTGTGCAGCGGCACCGCCTGCGTGATCAGGCCTTCGGCGAAGCAGCCGGCCTTGGCGTTCTTGATCAGGTGCGCAAGCTTGTCCGCGGGCTCATCACTGTCGACGGTGAGATAAGTGCTGATGCCCTCCCAGCGGTTGAACACCGTGCCCTTCAGTACCGAACCGCCCAGATGTTTGCGGATCACCACGCGGCACTTCGGATTGCTCAATGTCAACTTCATCATGTGCGCGTACCGCGCAACCTGGGTGAGTAGTCAGAAGCCGATGGACATCGCCAGATAAGTCATCGGCGACGGATAGGTATCCGTGCCGCCGATGCGCGCGGGCTCGTCGCACCACACTTCAAATTTGCCCGATTTGCTGTACTTGAGCTGCAACTGGCCCGACACCGTCTCGGTCAGTACATCGTTTTCGTTGGTAATGCCCGCGGCCGGCAGCTCGGGTTTGTCGATCACCCGCTCGCCCGGCTTGTTGGACAAATCGTTGTTTCCTAAGGGATTGTTCATAAGGCTCCTGGGGTTGCGTGTTGGCGCCGCATGGTCGGACCCAAACATACTGAGTGGCGCGCATGAATACTACCTGAGAACCATCGCTCCAGCCGTTGTGCAATTTCGTGGCCACATGACACACAAACAAGCCCTGCCAGCGCGCCAACACGAAGCCTTCGTTCGCTTGCCGTACTGCTCGCGTGCAGCACGGGGCGCCAACGCAAATGACTCGTCAGCCACCTTCGGAACAGCAACGATTTGCCATACTTAACCAAACGAACTGAATATTTGTTGATGCATGACAGGTGTTCCGTATTGTAGGCCCCCTTATCGGTCTCATTTCCCCCTATCCGCCGCCTGTCAAAGCGTGATCGTTGCTGCCGCGCCGCGTTGTCTTGTAAACTTGTCACTCGTGTCAGCCGCTGAGCCAGTAGGGGAGGATGCTGAGTAAATTCCAGGGAGAAAACAATGCTCGTACGCTTTAGAATTCTAACCGCCTGCGCGATCGCAGGGGTGGCGCTGCAGGCACAGGCTCAAAGAATGAAATGGCCTGAGCGCCCGGTGCGCGTTATCGTGCCGTTTCCAGCAGGTGGCACCAGCGATGTAGTCGCGCGGCTGTTCACGCCCCGGCTTTCTGAAGAATATGGTCAATCTTTCGTGGTCGACAATCGCCCCGGCGCGGGAGGCACTATCGGGGCGGAAATCGCCGCGCGTGCGGCCCCCGACGGCTACACGGTCGCCATGGTGCCTTCGAGTTATGCTGCGGCTGCGGCACTGTACAAATTGCCTTACGATCCGGTCAAGGGTATCGCGCCCATCAGCATGATACAGATCGTGCCTTTCATCCTCGTCGTTCAGCCCTCGGTGAAAGCGGGTCACTTAAAAGAATTGATCGAACTTGCGCGCGCGCAGCCAAGCACGCTGAACTTCAGCTCACCCGGCACAGGCAGCACGCCGCACTTGGCGGCCGAATTTTTTCAGCAACTCACCCACTCGAAGTTCACGCATGTCCCGTACAAAGGCGACGGTCAGGCGCTTGCCGATCTCCTGGGTGGGCAGATCCACATCAACATCGCGACGGCAGTGTTGCTGGGACAGCATATCAAAAGCGGTAGAGTGCGCGCGCTTGGTGTAACCAGCACGCGGCGTTCACGCTCCCTGCCCGACTTACCCGCGATTGGGGAGATCTTGCCAGGCTTCGCGGCTGACGGATGGTCTGGCATCTGGGCGCCAGCCGGCACGCCCAAAGAGATCGTGTCACGGCTCAATCAATCGATCGGCCGTATCCTCAAAGTCCCCGAGGTGCAGGAGCGCCTGCGTAGCATTGATGCGGAACCGACGCCTTCGTCGCCAGAGGAGTTTGTGCGCTTCATCGCCGCCGAAGTCGCCAAGTGGCAGAAAGTCGTTGTCACAGCCAATATCAAACTTAACTAGTGGACCGTTGTAAACATCGCGACTTGCAATCTTGCAGCGCTGTCCAGTGATCGCCAGCGCATCAATGGCACAGGCACCCTCGTACAAAACCCAACTTGTCCTGTGGTTGTAGAAGGTTTGCCATGACCTTGGTTTACGTCGTGCACCACACACATATTGCGCATACGTCAGGAATTCATACAACAGCAGCCGGAATTTGCGCCAATCGAAGACAGTGCCCGCAGCGCCACAACACGCAACAACCGGCGAATGTGATTGCAAATACGAACACAACGTACCACTGAGCAGGATGTGGGCACGCTTGTTTCGGTGCGTATTCGATATTGACGCAGAGCAATACCCATACGCGGGAGAAAAATTTCATTTTAAATCAATTAGTTAACTTCATATTGAAGAACGAGCTTGCACGTGCTGAAGAATTTTGTCAGCAATCTGCATGAGAAGGTCTTATTCGGCGGACACTGATTGAACTTACGCCCGGCACAACGAAATTGCGTACAAACACCGGCAGCGCCGCTAGAATTCGTCTCCAGCTTGAGTACAGGCCGTTAGCAACGCTTATGTGGATGTGGCTTTCCCTGTGCAACCCGAGATGTTTTCAAAGCAGGAGTGTTCCATGACTAAAATGCCTTTTCACCTCCTCGTTGCCGTTTTGGCGCCGCTCTACGTCGGTACGGCCATGGGCGCGCAACGGGTGCAGAACTACCCGACAAAACCCATTCGACTCATCCTGCCCTTCGCTCCGGGAGGCGGCGCGGATTTGACCGGCAGGATGGTCGCGCCCGGCCTCACTGAGCGGCTGGGACAACCGTTGGTCATAGACAATCGGCCTGCCTCCGCGGGTATCGTGGGCGCAGAGATAGCCGCCAGGGCCGCGCCCGATGGTTATACGCTGCTGATCGCGACGTCGAGTTTTGCCGCCAATCCTTCCATTTACAAAAAGCTGCCTTACGACGTGTTGAAGGATTTTGCGCCGATCACGCTCGCAGTTAATTCACCGCTGGTGATGGTTGTGCATCCTTCGGTGCCAGCCAAATCCGTGCAGGAACTGATTGCGTTTGCGAGAGCGAACCCCAAAAAACTGAATTACGGATCTTCGGGTTCTGGCGGCGCTCCTCACATCGCGGGAGAAATGTTGAAATCCATGGCCCGTATCGAGATCGAGCACATCTCGTACAAGGGCATTGGGCAGGTACTGACGGCGCTACTGGGCAATGAGGTCCAGATGACGTTCTCCAACCTCTTTGTCGCGCAGCCGCATATCACCTCGGGCCGCATGCGGGCACTGGCCATCACCAGCCCCGAGCGCTCCAAGGCCAAGCCGGAGTGGCCCACGATGGCGGAATCAGGGCTTCCCGGTTATCAGACCGGACTGTGGTTCGGATTCATGGCGCCCAGCGGAACCCCAGACCCGATTGTCCGGCGGCTGAACAAAGAGCTGGTCTCGATCTTGTCGCAACCGGAGCTGGTCAATAACATTCGTGCGCAAGGCGGCGACGTGGTGGCGGGCACGCCTGAGGAATTTGCCCGGTTGCTGCGCGACGATATTGTGCGCTATGGCAAGATCATCCGCGCAGCGGGCATTGCCCAACAGTAGCCACGCCACTTTTCTGGCGAAACGCATGGCGTCAGACGGTGCGGATTCGAAACCGATCATGTGCCGAGTGATTATCAACATCGCCGTGTGGAGCGCCATCCTCAGCGCAGCGCAGGCGCAGCCTTATCCCTCGCGTCCAATCCGTTTTATCTCTCCCAACCCCGCCGGTGGCGCCAATGAC
>SYEN01000053.1 GCA_005800795.1 Burkholderiales bacterium
CAGAAGTTGCTGTATATAGAAGCTTGGGCCCTTAGCACAGCGGTTAGTGCAGCGGACTCATAATCCGTTGGTCGTTGGTTCAAGTCCAACAGGGCCCACCAATACTTTTGTTCGTGCGAGTCTTCGGGCCAATTGCCGCACGGATATTGTTTGAGCGCGCCGCATCCGGCTGTCGCCAAACAACAGTGTGTTATCCCGGTGCAACGCTGCAACTTGCGCAATGTTAGAACCCTGTACGCAGTGACTTTGCGCGCGGAAAAATTGCTCAGCGTGGCCACTGTTCACGCGTCGACTTCGGCTGAAATCTGATCCACGCGTAGCACGATTGGATCTTTTCCCGTTTGTCCTGAATTTGTTGCAAGTGCCAGGGTTTCGATAAGCCTGGCCAGCACAACGCTATGCCATGTGAATAAATCGGAAGTTGCGTTCGCCAGAATGTACGACGTGAGCATTTGCGTCGCGAGTGCCTGCAACGATAAACGACGCCATTTGCTGATGGGCGATGGCCGTTTTTGATTCAAATTCGCGGCGCACCCACGCATCGGACTTGCGGCATGGCGATTCTGGTGATCTTGAGCAATTGCGAAGGCTTGCTGAAACCTTGCTGAGTGACGTTCAACCCCATGTTCACAACAGCGATTTTCCGAGTGCTGAGACCTTTTGCCGCGCCGCGAAACGTGAACCAGTTCACGCTTTTTCTGCCAACTGTTGCGTGTGTGTGAATTCGCCGTGAACGGCTTGTGAATTCACTCTCGTACATCGCTTCATCCCTATGATTTTGCGCGATAATTCTAAGTTCGTCTTAGTGTGCCCATTATTTGCGTATCAGAAGGGAAGTGTGACATGTCAACTGCCAAAAATTCGAAATTTTCGCGCACGCGAAATACGCTCCTGACAGCGCTTGCTGCCGCGCCGCGCGTGCTGATCTGCGGTGGCCCCGCTTTCCTTTTGCCTCATCCAGCCGCTGACGATTCGGCGCCGCGTTGCCGCGCGCACCGCATTTACGCCGCCGTCAGGCACAGATTACTTTTTTCGGCTTCTGCATCTTTATTTTTTCCTCATCCAACCCTGAAAGGCACTGTCATGAACCCGCTTGAGAAATCACTTTATCCCCCCCGCACACGGTGCGTTTGCTGAATTCACAAATTCTGGTTTGACGAAAGGAGAGCGTTCCATGATTAACGTCGTTCGACATTGGAGCAGTGCGGTGCTGGCTGCTGCGGCGCTGATGTTGCCGAGTGCAGCGCACGCCGTGGGTACTGCGGCGGGCACGACCATCAGCAACTCGGCGACCGCGACTTACAACATCAACGGCGTTCCGGCCACGCCGGTGATCGGTTCGGTGGCGATCCGCGTGGACGAAATCATCCGCGTCGCGGTTACTGCGCCAGCCACGCAAACGCCGGTGGTTGCGGGCGATGTCAACAAGGTGCTGACCTTCCGCGTCACCAACACCGGCAACGGTGCCGAGGCCTACAACCTGATTGCCAATCGCGCGGTGGGCGGCGATAACTTTGATCCAGCGGCAGGCACTGCAGGGAGCCTGTTTCAGGACACCAACGGCAACGGCGTGTTCGATGCGGGTATCGATCTTGCCGTGCCGCTGGTCCTCGGTGTGCCGCAACTGACATTGAATCCCGATGTGGTCACCACGGTTTTTGTGGTGTCCAACATCCCCGCCGGGCCGACCAACGGCCAGACCGGTATCGTGTCGTTGACTGCACAGGCCGCTACGGCGGGTGCAACTGCCGCTGGCGTGGGCGTTGCGCCAGGCACAATCCGGCCAACCTCGGTACGCCTTCAGTGGGTGGCGGTACAGTGGACGCGGTGGTGGGCGCAGGCCCCGGCGGTGCAGCGGATTCCGGTGCGGATGATGCCTCCAATGGCACCTACATCATTGCCGCTGTCACGGTCACCGTTGACAAAGTGGTGCTGAACGTCACCAACCCGATGGGTGTGACCAGTGGCCCCTGTAACGTGGCGATCCCGCCTGCGGGTTGTACGGCATTCGTGCCGGGCAGTGTCATCGAGTACCAGGTCACTGTGACAGTCAGTGGCACCGGTACCGCGCAGGCCGTGACCATCAGCGACAACGTGCCCGCGAACACCACCTGGGTCGCGGGCAGCATTCGCGCCACCACCACCACGCCAGCGGTAACGCCGCTGAGCGCCAAGACCGATGTTGCGGATGGCGACAACGCCAGCTGCGTGGGTTGCGGCAATGCCGCGGGCACCATGATCGCGAACTTTGGCGACATCACGGTTGCCGGTGCGCCGATTGCCAACACCGTGACCTACAAAGTCACCATCAACTAATCACTCACCCAACGGAGGTAACACCATGCAAAACATGTTTCGTTATTTCGCGACTGCCGGGTTTTCCGCTTTGCTTGCGGGCAATGTGCTTGTTGCCCGAGCGCAGAACGTCGAGCTCGTCACCAAGGCCGAGAAAGAAATCGAGGTCGTTGAGAAAGGCGCCAAGGTCAAGAAGCTGGCGCCGCCGGAGAAAATGGTGCCGGGCGACGAGGTGGTTTACACCGTCTCGTACAACAACAAGACCGGCAAGCCCGCCGAGAAAGTGTTGATCACCAATCCGGTGCCGAAGTACACGCGCTACAAAGACGGTAGCGCGACGGGCGACAACACCGACATCACGTTCTCCGCCGACGGCGGCAAGACGTTCGCCACACCGGACAAACTCATCGTCACGATCAAAGACAAGAGCGGCAAGGACATCACGCGCCCAGCCGCCGCGGCGGAGTACACCCACATCCGCTGGACGCTCAAACAAAACGTCGCGCCGGGGCAAGCAGGCTCGGTGCGCTTCCGGGCGGTGATCTTGTGACGCCCGCCACAGATTTTGGTTTTCGGTTTTTTGGTTTCAGTTTTTTCGATTGGAGGTTCGTATCATGAAGTTCAGTAGATCGCAGGAAGATGTTCATAAGTGTTTGTTTTTATTAATTTTTTTATTTAATCACAAGGAGCAAGCCATGAAATACTGGAGTAGTTGGTATCGAAGTGCCTTGGCCGGCATAGCATTAATTGCCGGCTTGGGATTGCATTCAACGGTGGCCTTTGGCCAAGCTGCAACGTCGCAATACCTGGCGGGCGGCTCGTTTACCAACGGCGCCGGCACGGGCCAGGTGTCAGCCAACACCGATGTCACCAACCAGGCCACGCTGAGTTACACCATCAGCAGCACGGCGCAGCCCAACATCACCAGCAACACCGCGACCTTCAAGGTGGACAACCTGGTGCGCGTGGTGGTGGCGGCAACCGACACGGCGCATACCGTGGTGGCGCCTGGCGCGCTGGCGCAGGTGACGACTTTTACCGTCACCAACACCGGCAACGCCAATTAGGATTACAAGCTGGATGCGGGTAACCTCGCTTCAGCCCAAACCCTGACCTACGGCGCGACGACGTACACCGACTCGTTCGACGGTTTGTCATGTCAGGCGTTTGCTGAAACCGGTGGCGGCGCGGGCTATCAGGCCGGCTCCGACACCAATCAGGCGATTGTCAGTCTGGCGCCGAACGCCTCGCGCACGGTGTATGTGGTTTGCAACATACCGCCCGCGCCGGGTTTGACCTCGGGTGACGCCATCGTATCGCTGCTGGCGACCACGTATGATGCCACCAGTTGCGTAGCTTCTACCGGCGTCTGCGCCAGCGGCCTCACCACGCAAAACACCGCCAGCGCGGATAACCAGACTGCGGTTGACGTGGTATTTGCTGATGGCGCGGCTGCGTCTCCCGCAGTAACGGGCGATGCCGTGCGCGACGGCAAGCATGCTGCGGTGGATGTGTTCCGCATCGCCAACGCCAGCGTGACCGTGGCGAAATCGGTGACCACGCTGTGCGATCCGTTTAACTTCGCGGGCAACGGCACCACGGTGTTCCCGAAAGCCATCCCCGGTGCTTATGTACGGTATTCGATCCAGATTACCAACGCGAATACGGCAACGGCTTCGGCGACATTGGCGACCATCACCGATACGCTGAATACCAACCTCACGTTCGATACGAACCTGATTACCGGTAATGCGACCACCTGTGATGCCACCACGCCGGAAAGCGCGGGTAATGCGTTCAAGCTGACTTGCGCCGGCACCACCGGCCGGGCCTGCACGACGCCGGTGTTCTACACCAGCGCAGCGGATGCTGACTCCATCGGCATCTCGGGTGCGAACATCACGGCGAATCTGGCGACGGCATTGCCTCAGGTGGGCACCCCCACGTGTCCGAACGTCGGCACGCCGAGTGGCGCGGGGACGTATTGCGCGGGTGAATTAAAACCGGGCGAGACCGTCACCATCTTCTTCAACGCGATTATCAAATAATCGCGGGCGGGAAGCGTAAAACGTAAGGCGCTGACAGCGGCATGATCGCCCTGATCACACGTAACCTCTGGCTGTGGCTCAGCCTGCTGGCGATGCTCGTTTCGAGCATCGCCGGGGCTGCCACGCCCAGCGGAACGGTGATTACCAATACGGCCACGGCAACGTGGCGGATAGGGGCGAGCACGGTCAATGCCAGTGCAACGAAGCAGGTCGCGGTGTCACCGTACGCGGTGGGGCCGGATTTAAGCATCAGTCTTGCCGGCCCGGCGCAAGCCGGCCCCGGCGCCACGCTGGTGTGGAAGGCAGTCGCGGCAAATACAGGCCCCTCGGTGGCGGACGGTGCGCAGGTGACATTCACCGTACCGCCGGGGGTTACCAATGTCAGCGGCTTGTGTTTAGTGTTGACCAGTGGCACATGCGGCGCCGTTACCGTGGGTACGCCCACGGCGGCCGGCACGCCTGTCACTGTAAGTTTGGCCAACTTCCCAGTCGGCGCGCGCATCGAAGTGACGTTGCGGGGCACCGCACCGGCGGCAGTGGGTGAGTTGATTCATCAGGCGCAGATTTCGACAGGCAGTCTTGTCGATCCTACGCCGCTCAATAACGTGGCAACGTCGAAGACGAACATCGCTGCCGGGGCCGCCAATACCGGAACACTTTCCGGCCGTGTGTGGCTCGACGTCAACCACGACCGTGTGTTCACGTCAGGTGAAATGCTGTTCGAGGGGTTTGTGGTGCGGGTGTACGATGCCGCGGGCACAACGCTCGTCAGACAGGTCGCCACTGGCGCCAACGGGCTGTATTCGCTTGCTGGTCTGCCGGCGGGCGTGAGTTATCAGATCGAGTTCCGTGACCGTGCGGGCAATGTCGTGTTCGGTCTGCCGGTAACGTCGGAGTCAGCGGGCGTGGGCGCAGGGTTTGCGCAGACCACGTCGTGCGCTACGCTGCGTGAAACTACCGCGCCAAACGTCATGGTGCCGATGGCTGGCAACTGTTACAGCATGACCACCGGCGGATCGACCGCGCAGGTGCAGCGCACCGGCCGCACGCTGATATTCCTGCAGGCGGGCGACAACGTGATTGAACAAAGTCTGCCGCTGGATCCCGCCGGCGTGGTGTACGATTCAGTGACGCGTCAGCCCGTGGCGGGCGCCACGGTTACCTTCAGCGGCCCGCCGGGGTACGACCCGGCGCAGCATCTGTTGGGCGGCGCTGCGAATTCGAATCAGATCACGGGCGTGGATGGCTTCTATCAGTTCCTGCTGGTGGGCGGCGCGCCAGCCGGTACCTATACGCTGACGGTCACACCGCCTGCGGGCTATACCTCGCCGTCGCAAATACCGCCGAATCCGCAGCTCGACCCCACCGGTTTGGGTAGCGGCGGCGTCTATCTGGTGCAGGCGCAGCCGGGGCCTCCCACCGGCATCCAGCCGACGACTTACCACCTTTCCTTCAGTCTGGCGTTGGGCGATCCGAACGTGATTAACAATCACATTCCCATCGATCCGCCGGGCGTGGGCGGCACGCTGATTCTGACCAAGGTTGCGAGCAAAACCATCGCGTCGGTGGGCGATTTTGTGCAGTATCAACTGGCGCTGTCGAATCCTGGCAAGGCACCGGTGGCGGGCGTGACGGTGAGCGACCGCTTGCCGCCGGGCTTCCGCTTCCGTCCGGGCACGGCGCAGATCGGCAAGGTGGCCGTGGCCAATCCGGCGATCTCAGCCGATGGCCGCACGCTGACGTTCACCATCGGCACGGTGTTGCCGGGTGCGGCGGCGATTGATATTCGCTACGTGACCGAGATTACCGTGGGCACGTCGCTGGGCGACGCGGTCAACAGCGCGCAGGCCACGGGCGCGGGCGGCGCGCGTTCGCTCAATGCACGCGCCACCGTCAATGTGAAGGAAGACCTGTTCCGCAGCCGTACCATTCTGATGGGTCGCGTAATCGAAGTCGGCGCCAGCGGGCCGAAACTGGCGCAAGGTGTTGGCACTGTAAGCGACGCGCCCGCGATCACCAGCAGTGCGGCCGGTCTGTGCAACCCGGAACAACACCTGGGCAAGGGTATTGAGGGTGCGCGCATTTTCATGGAAGACGGCGCGTATATCCGCACCGACAAGGAAGGTAAATGGCATATCGACGGCGTCAAGCTGGGCACGCACGTGGTGCAGCTCGACGTGAAATCGCTGCCCGATGGTTACGAAGCCGTGCTGTGCGAAGACAATACCCGTCACGCGGGCCGCGCTTTCTCGCAGTTTGTGAACGTGCGCGGCGGCACGATGTGGCGCGCGGATTTCTATGTGCGCAACACTGGCAAGAGCAGCAACGGCTATGAAGCCGGACAGCGGCTGACAGTGCGCGCCGGCGAAGGCGTATTGAAGGCGACGCTGGAACTGAAAGGTGTGACCGCCGCCGTGCGCAACCTGTCGGCCACGGTCGCGCTGCCCGAAGGCATGACCTACGTGCCAAACAGCGCGCGCATGAATGGCGGCGCGTTCGCCGAGCCGGAAATCAGCAACAACATACTGGTGTTTCGCGCGGGCGATACCAGCGCCACGTGGAAAAAATCACTGACCTTCGATGTAAAAGGCGTGCCAGGCGCTGGCGCCGCGATGCAGTCAGTCGCGCAATTCCAGAGCGCCGATGGCGAAACCCGCCGCCTGCCGCCGGCGAGCGCGCCGCTGGCGGCACTGGGTAAATCGCAAATGCAGTCGGTGAGCGAACCAAAAATTATTCAATATAATCACATAGTTAAGGAAACAACACCTGCGGCGCCCGTCACGCCCGCAACCTCCGTTGCGCCTGCAGCAGCGCAACCGAACGTGAATGATCTGAACATCTACGCGCCCGGCTCGGAGAAATTCGACACCAATTGGTTGGCGACCGTCGCGCCGGGGCTAGAAGTGGTGTACCCGGCGGAAACCTTCATCCCCGGCACCAACGCGATCAAGGTGTTCGTCAAGCACGATCCGGCGCACCAGATCAAACTGACCGTCAACGGTGTGCCGGTGCATCGGCTCAATTTCGACGGCAACGATCACAACGCGCAAAAAACCGTCGGGTTGTCGCGCTGGGGCGGCGTGGGCTTGATCGACGGCGCGAATAAAGTCGTGGCCACCGCAGTGGATGCGGCAGGTAAGGAAGTGGGCCGCGCCGAGCGCATGATTCACTACTCGGGCGCGGGCGTCGAAGGCCGTCTGGTGAATGATGCCTCGGTGCTGGTTGCCGATGGCCGCACCGCGCCGGTGGTTGCCGTGCGTATTTTCGACCGCGAAGGCAAACCGGTGCGTCATGGCACGGAAGGTGAACTAGCGATTTCCGCACCCTATCAATCGCTGGAAGTGGTGCAGGCGCGTGATTCGCGTCCGCTGCTCAACGCTGCCGGCAATCAGGCGCGCTGGCGCGTCACCGACGATGGACTTGCGCTGATTCGCCTGCAGCCGACCACGACGTCGGGCGAGGTGTCGCTGACGCTGAACTTCCAGGGCCGCCCGCCGCAAATTATTCGCGCGTGGTTGAAGCCCGAAATGCGCGAATGGATACTGGTGGGTCTGGGTGAAGGCACCATCGGCCAGCGCAAGCTGTCGGGCGCGGTGGAGAATCTGCCGGCGGACATGGCCGACGACAAGTTGTGGAAAGACGGCCGCGTGGCGTTTTATGCCAAGGGACAGGTCAAGGGTGAATTCCTCGTGACCATGGCCTACGATACCGACAAGGAACGTAAACGTCTGGGTGGGGCGCAAGGCGATCGCCTGCTGCAAGGTATCGATCGCAAACAGTACTACACCGTCTACGGCGACAGTAATAGCGCCCAACACGACGCCGCCAGCACGCGCAAGCTGTATCTGAAGATTGAAAAGAATCAGTGGTACGCCATGTTCGGTGATTACAACACCGGCATGACCGTGACAGAATTGTCGCGTTACTCGCGCACGCTGAACGGCATCAAGAGCGAATTCCGCGGCACCAATGTGTCCTATACCGCGTTCGCCACCAAGACCGCGCAGGCCTTCGTCAAGGACGAGCTGCGGCCCGACGGTACATCGGGTTTCTACCGGCTCACGCGCGGCAACATCATCCCCAACAGCGAAAAGGTGACGATTGAAACGCGCGATCGTTTCCGCAACGAGGTCATCGTCAAGAGCGAGCCGCAATCGCGCGGCATTGATTACGACGTTGACTACGCGCTGGGCACGTTGATTTTCCGCAAGGCGATCAC
Source organism: Burkholderiales bacterium (assembly GCA_005800795.1). Lineage (GTDB taxonomy): Bacteria > Pseudomonadota > Gammaproteobacteria > Burkholderiales > SG8-41 > UBA5216. Next base: position 8,563 of record SYEN01000053.1, read on the forward strand.
CGGCAAGGATCAGAATTTCAATCCGATGTACATCGTGGTGGATTACGAGTCGGAAGACCCCACGCGCGATGAGCGCGTCACCGCCGGCGGCCGTGTGGCGGTGCGCACCAGCGACGGCAGGGCCGAGGCCGGCGTCAGCGCGATTCGTGAAGGTAGCATCGGTGCACGCGGCGATTTGAAGGGCGTGGACGCCACGGTGCAGATCGACGACAAGACCAAACTGCGCGCCGAATACGCGCACAGCAGCCGCGAGCTGGCCGGCACGACGGCATCGGGTAACGCCTATGTGATTGAAGCACGCCGGCAGGATGGCAATGTGGCCGCCACCGCTTATGTGCGCGGTCAGCAGGGCACGTTCGGGCTGGGCCAACAGGCCGCGGCAAATGGTGGCACCACCAAGGTGGGCGGAGACGTGTCGGTGAAAATGAGCCCCGAAGTCACCATCAATGCACGCGCGCAGCACGAGCGTGTCGAAAACGCCGGTGCGCAAGCAGAACGCTCGCAGATCGAGGCGCGCGCCAATCTGGTCAGGCCCGAGTACGGCGCTTATGTAGGTGGACGCATTGTGCGCGATCAAACCTCGACCGGTGAGACGCAGAATTCCAATCAACTGGTGGCGGGCGGCGCGCACAAATTCATGGATGGCCGCTTGAACCTGCGCGTCGATTCCGAGATCAATCTCGGCAGCAGTGGCGGCAGCAACGTCAACAGCACCGACTTCCCGCATCGCGTGCGCGTGGGCGCCGACTACAAGGTGACCGACAAGCTGTCGCTGTTCCTCGATCAGGAGCTGACCTTTGGCGACCGTGAAAATACGCACACCACGCGCATCGGCACCAAGACCAAGCCGTGGGACGGCGCAGAAAGCGCCAATTCGCTCAACCTGCGGCAGACACCCGACGGCCCGGTGGTGTCCACCACCAGTAGCATGACGCAAGCCATGCGCCTGTCGCCGGAACTAACGGTGAACGTGGGTATGGATCGCACGAACACGATACGCAAGCCCGGCACCACACAACTGAACCCGAACGTGCCTGCCGCGCAGGGCGTGAACGCCACGGCGGGCGCGGCCTCGCAAAGTATTCTGCCGCCTGCGGGTATTGCCACTGCGCCAGTGGAGGATTACACCGCCGTGTTCGCGGGGGCAACGTGGAATCAGGGGCCGTGGGGCGCCACCGCGCGCGCCGAGTACCGCCACGGCGATACCACCAACAAGGTGAATGTCGCGGGCACTCTGCACCGCGACATTGCATCGGGTCAGGCGATTGCCGCGACAGCGCTCTATAGCAACACGCGTGGCGGCGCACTGGCGGACAGCAAGACGCTGGATCTGCGCCTCTCCTACGCGTTCCGGCCTATCGACAGCCTGTGGGTGGTGTTGAGCCGCCTCGATTACATCCAGGAAGAATCCAATGCCACCGGCGGCGCGCGCAGCCACCGCATGGTGATGAACAACAATGTCAACTACCAGTTCAATCGCAGCACGCAGATTGCGTTCCAGTATGGTGCGAAATACGTGTTCGACAACTTTGATCGCGTCAGTGCCTCGGGCTTTACCGACATCTATGGCGCCGAAATGCGTTACGACTTCGGCAACCGCTTCGATATCGGCGCGCACGCGGCGCTGCTGAACTCGTGGGGATCAGATGTGCACGTGGCGTCGTACGGCGCATCGGTCGGCTTCGCGCCGGTGCGCAACCTGTGGCTGGGCGTGGGCTATAACTTCGCGGGCTTCCGCGACCGCGATTTCACCAGCGCCAACGCCACCGCCAAGGGCTGGTATCTTTATCTGCGCATGAAGGCGGATCAGGGCGAGAAGGACACCACCACCAAGCGCAAGTTGATGTTTGAAGAAGCGGCGAACTGATGGACAACGTGACAGACAAGTGGCGGTTGTATCGTGCTGAAGCCATGAGAAACCAGTGTGTGCGGATTTTGCTGCACATGGTATTTTTACTTGCGGGCCTGACCGCGTCGTTGCAGGTGCCGGTGGCGCGGGCAGAAGCTTTTTACACGATCACCAATGCGGGTATCTTCAGCGTCGATACGCTCGACGGGGGCCCGCCGGTGCAGCTGCTGGCGTTCGCGCAGACGCTTGCTGCCACGCTGGCAGTGCGTCCCAGCGATGGCATGCTATTCTGGCTGGACAGCACGGGAGCCAACCCGGGGTTGTGGCGCTGGGATCCGGCCAATCCCACTTTGCCGGCGGTGTTTGTTGGCACGCCGGGAGCCACCACCACCGGCGTGATCCGATTGGCGTTTGACGCGGCCGGAACGCTATACGCGATGAATCCCGGACCCTCGACATTGTGGACACTGGATCCCAACACGGGCGGCATCCTGACCGCTACGACGGCCAGCGGTGCCGTGGTACCGGCGGGTGGCGACATCTGCCTGCACCCGGCTACCGGCGTGCTATACATGGTTGCTCAGACGCAGTTGTTCACCATCGACAGCTCGGCTGTGGTGACGCTTCTGGGTAACGTGACGTTTTCTCCCGCGCTGCCCGCGACACCGTCAATGACCGGGTGCGCATTTGATCGCAATGGCCGACTGGTCGTTTCGCCGGCCACATCGGCCTCGCTGCACGCCATCAATATCAGTACGCTCGTTGCCACGCCGCTTGCCGTGTCCACGGGTTTTACCGCGGGAGCTATGGGCGATCTAGCCACCGCGCCGGGCCGCGTTTCGGACTTGAGACTGACAAAGACTGCCAGCAATCTCACGCCCGGCAATACGGTGAGCTTCACGCTCACGGTGACCAATAATGGTCCGGATCGCGCGACGGACGTGCGGGTGCGAGACGTGCTGCCGGCTGGCCTGACGTTTGTCTCCGCGACGGCAAGCCAGGGCACCTATTCGACAGCAGCGGTAGGGGCTTTTCCCGCCGGCACCTGGCGCATAGGTACCATGAACAATGGGGCTACAGCAACATTGACAATCAATGTATCGGTGACCGGGGCGACAGCGATTACCAATATGGCGCAGATTTCGCATTCGGATCAATTCGACCCCGATTCGACTCCCAATAACAGCGTTGCGAGTGAAGACGATCAGGCGTCTGTGGTGATCGTGCCCAGTCCGGACTTGCAGATTACCAAAGTGGCGGTCGGAACCTTTACCGTGGGCACGAACAGCACGTACAGGATATCTGTCAACAATCTGCTGGGTAGTGCCGCCACAAGTGCGGCCTACACGGTAACCGATACCATGGTACCCAGCCTGACCATTGTGGGAACGCCGAGCGGCCCGGGCTGGAATTGCTCAGCATCAACATCGACGCAATTGAGCTGTACCAGCAGTACCGCTATTGCGGCCGGCGGAACCAATCCTGGCCTGATTACGCTGACCGTGCTGCCCAGTGCTGCGGCGTCACCCAGCGTTACCAATGTCGCCACGGTAGCCGGCGGGGGCGAACCAGCGTCCAATAGCGGCAATAATAGTTCAGGCGTGATCACAACTGCCGTGTGCGCGGGCAGTTGCCCTGACCTGGTGGTCAACAAAACGCTATCGGTGGCGAGTCTGACAGTCGGTGTCAACACGTCTGTTTACACCTTGAGCGTCACCAACACCGGCGGCCTTACGACAGGCACATCGACGTATACCATTACCGATAACCTGCCCGCCGGGCTTACTCTGGCAGCTGCACCCACGGCTGGTCCAGGCTGGACATGCACACCCAATGCCGGAGCGCTCGAAAACGTGGTCAACGGTACCAAGGTTATTTGCAGCCGCAGTACCGCCGTGGTACCCGGAGGCACGTCTTCAACGATTACGTTCACGGTGATCGTCGGCAATGCGGCGGCACCGAGCGTCACCAACACGGCCAGCGTTTCCGGTGGTGGCGAGCCCACAAGTGCCACCGGAAACAACAGCACCAGCCTAGTTACGCCAGTGATTGATTTCGATTTGCAGACCAGCAAGACCAAAACAACCGCCGGGAACTTTAACTTGGGCGTGACCACTGACACGTACACCATCGTGATCAACAATATCGGTGGCCGCAATTCCACGGGCACCTATACTGTCACCGATGTATTACCGACCGGTCTCACGTTGACCACGGCAGGCGGCGGTGCCGGATGGGCGATAGGCACAGGTTGGACTTGCGCGGCGAACACGCCTGCGGCGGGCGATAACGTGGCGGGCGGTTCCCGTGTTGTATGTACCCGGTCCACCAGCATTAACTCGGGTGCCGCGTCGACCAGTATTGTATTTCCCGTCACGGTGGCAGTAGCCGCAGTGCCCAGCGTCAGCAATACTGCTACCGTCAGCAACCCCAATGAATCGGCGAATCTGCTGACGAATAATTCGTCAACGGTCGTGACATCGGTGAATGCGCCGGATCTCATGGTATCGAAGTCGCACACCGGCAATTTCACCGTGGGCCAAACGGGCACGTACACCATCACTGCGTTCAACAACGGCGCGCAGGCGACAACGACCGCGACCGTGACGGTGACGGATACTTTGCCAGCGGGACTGGTCTATACCTCGACCAGCGGTAACGCTACGGGCACAAACTGGACTTGTGCCGCAGCCCCGGTTTCGCCGGCAACCACGCAAACGGTGACGTGTACCACCACGTCGCGGGCCGCCAATACGGCTTACCCACCGATTACGTTGCCTGTGACTGCGACGACCGCAGGAACGCTGACCAACAATGTCAGTATCGCCGGCGGTGGCGAGCCTGCAGTCAACAATGGAAGCAACACCGATTCCGATGTCACGCAGGTGTTCGTCACGCCGACAGTCAGCAAGGCGTTTTCTCCCGCCAGCGTGCAGGCGGGTGTGACTTCCCAACTGACCATCACCATCAATAATCCGGCTACGTTTGCGATTACCGGTGTGGCGGTGGTCGATCCGTTTCCCGCGGGTATGTCGGTGACAGCCACGCCGGCGTTTGTGACCACGAATTGCGGCACCTTCACTGTGATTTCCGGCAACACGCAGGGCGACACGCTGGTTTCCCTGACCGGCGGAACGATTCCCGCGTCGAGCAGTTGCACGATACAGGTGAATGTCAGCAGCACCACCGTCGGAGCGAATGTCAACATCGTAGATAACGTCAGCACAACCAACAGTGGCACTGGTACGCAAGCGGCGGCGGCCAGAACCGCCACCTTGACAGTGACAGCGCCCGGCTCGCCCGTTTTGTCAAAGTTGACTGCGCCCGATCCTGTAGGCGTGAACCAGCTTGCCACAATGACGTTCACGATCAATAACAAGACTACGGCCACCACCGACATGGGATTTACCGATAATTTTCCTGCCGGCGTGGTGTATCGCGGTACCACGAGTATGAGTTGTACCAGTACCGGTGGCACTGCCTTTTCTCTGACCGAACAGACCGGTGCGGCGAATGTAGCGGGCGCAGCACTGGTGGCAGGCACCAGCACTGGCATCAAGGCGCTGGGCATCGATCTCGTAGGCAGCGCGTCGTGTACGATCGTCATTACGGTATCCAGCGCGACGCCGGGCTCGTATCTGAACTCCAGTACCGCGCCCACGGCCGCAACCAGCAATATTCCCTCCGGCTCGTTGCAGGGCGGACTTACCGCGCCCGGTATAAACGACACGCTGGTGGTGGTCGGCACCACGCTGACCAAGACCTTCAGCCCGTCAACCGTGGTTATCGGCCAATCGTCCAATTTGACCTTCGCCATCACCAACGGCGCGGGAGCGCCACAGCAAGGCGGGCTGGCATTTACGGAAACGCTGCCCGCTAATGTGGTTGTGGCGTCCGCGCCATCGGCGACGCAGTGCGGCGGCACGGTGACGGCCCCGGTTGGGCTGGGCACGATTACGTTCAGCGGTGGCGCCATGGCATCGGGCCTCGCGGTTTGTAACATAGTGGTACCCGTCAGGTCCGGCCTCGCAGGCACGTATAACAATACACCTGCCAACGTAACTGGTGTATCTGCCGGCATGACCAATAGCGCCAACGCGACCTTGACGGTGAACAGTGGAGTGGCTTTGAATTTTGCAAAGTCGCTGAGGACGGTTTGCGATCCGCAAAATTTCGCCGGGAACGGCACGACGATTTTCCCCAAAGCGATTCCAGGCGCCTACGTGCAATACACGCTTACCATTTCCAATGGCGCGGGGGCCGTGAATTCAGCGAATCTAACCACCATCATCGACGCGCTAGACCCGAACCTGAGTTTTGATGTCGATCTGCGCACGGGCACTCCCACCACTTGCGCGACGTCCCCGCCGGAGAACGCGGGTGGCAGAGGTTTCGTGCTGACGTGCATGGGCGGCACGCGTAACTGTACGACGCCGATATACTTCACCAGCGCATCGGGTGACGATGCCATGGGGATTTCGGGTTCATCCATCACATTGACGTTTGGCGACAGTCCAGGTGCGCCCAAGGCGCTGCCTACAGAAACCGGCTACGGCCCGGGCGAGCTAGAGCCCGGTGAGTCAATCACGATAAGATTTAACACCATCGTCAAATAGCGCCCGTAGCGTTCATTGCGCGCTTAGCGTCTATGGCGTTCCCGTGCCTCCAGCCCGTACGGTTTTTCTATACAATGCGCCTGCGCTGTCATCTGGCAAGGTCGATATTGCGATCTTGTGAAATGAAAAATTTATTCAAATAAAACAAGGAGTTACAATATGGCTCACGCTATACGCATCCACCAGCACGGTGGCCCCGAAGCGTTGCGGTGGGAGGAAGTCAGCGTCGGTGACCCCGGCCCCGGCGAAGTGCGCGTGCGTAACACCGCCATCGGTTTGAATTTTATCGACACCTATCAACGTTCGGGCCTGTATCCGATGCCGTTGCCGTTTACCTGCGGCTCGGAAGGCGCGGGCGTGGTCGAGGCTGTCGGTCCGAAAGTGAAAGGCCTGAAGAAAGGCGACCGCGTAGCGTATGCCAATCCGATTGGCGCGTATGCCGAAGTGTTGCTGCGGCCGGCTGAAAAGCTGGTGAAAATACCTGCCGGTGTCAGCGATCAGACCGCTGCCGCGATGATGTTGAAGGGGATGACGGCATGGTACCTGCTGCGCCGCACCTTCAAGGTGAAGAAAGGCGACACGATTCTTGTGCATGCGGCCGCGGGCGGCGTCGGCCAGATTCTGTGCCAGTGGGGCAAACACCTGGGCGCCACAGTGATTGGCACCGTGGGCAGCGAAGGCAAGGTTGCGGCGGCGAAAAAAGCGGGCGCCAAACATGTCATCGTTGCCGAGCGTGAAGTGGTGTCCAAGCGCGTGCGCGAAATCACCAAGGGCAAGGGCGTGCCGGTGGTGTACGACGGCACTGGCAAGGAAACCTTCATGGATTCGCTGGATTGTTTGGCGCCCCTGGGCACCATGGCAAGCTACGGCAACGCCTCCGGCGCGGTGCCGCCGTTCAACATCGGCATCCTTGCGCAGAAAGGCTCGCTGTTTCTGACGCGCCCCACGCTGGGCAATTACACCGCCACGCGCGCTGATCTTGAAACCGCCGCGCGCGATCTGTTCTCGGTGGTGAAAAAAGGCGCGGTCAAAATCGCCATCAATCAGACCTATCCGCTGATCGAAGCCGCGCAGGCGCACCGCGATCTCGAAGGCCGTAGAACCACCGGCTCTACTGTGCTGCTGCCCTGATGCGCGCAGCAGTGCTGTTAGTGTGCGGCATGGGTGCGGCGTTTGCGCCGTGGCCTGTTCACGCGCAAGCGCAAAAACCCGCGCCGGTGAAAGAACGTTCCAGCGGCGCGGCATCACCGCAACTCTTGCAGCAGCAGCGCGCTACGGTCAGCTACCGCGACGTGACACAGGCGGCGTACGAATCCAAATTGGCCGAGCAGGACGTGCTGAATTTGCAGGACGCCTACAACGCCGCACGTGAGCGTTCCGATGCGCTCAAGGTGGAACTCGACAAGGCGCTCAAGGCACGGGATGCTGCGCGTGCAACCGAGGCTGCGGCGCGCAAGCGGTATGAAGAGGCGTTAAAGTAACTGATAGCGTCAGTCCCCGGCCCCGTCACAATCATTACGGAACTGAAACGTGTTGCCTTTGCATAATCTGCCGCCACCGCCCGCCGGTGCACCACTCGCACTGTTAAAGGGCATTACCGTGCTCGATCTCACCACGTCCATCGCCGGGCCTTATGCCGCGATGCAGTTGGGTGACATGGGAGCCGAAGTCATCAAGATCGAACGTCCCGGCAAGGGCGATGATTGCCGCGCGTGGGGGCCGCCGTGGCTCGACGGCGAATCGCTGTGGTTCATGAGCGTCAACCGCAACAAACAAAGTGTCACGCTCGATTACACCAGCGAGGCGGGACGCGCCGTGCTGCATGACATCGTGCGCAAGGTGGATGTGGTGATCGTCAATCTCACCGGCCGTGTGCAAAAAAAGCTCGGCGTCGATCACGCGGCGCTGTCGGCGGTGCGGCCGGACATTGTGCATGTGTCGCTGTCGGGCTTCGGGCTCACCGGCGCCCGCCGCGATTTCCCCTGTTATGACTTGATTGCCGAGGGCTACAGCGGGGTGATGGATTTAACCGGCGAAGCTGAAAATCTGCCGCAGAAAATCGGCACGCCCGCCGCGGATTTGATAGCCGGCATGGATGCGGCTTACGCCACACTTGCCGCGCTGTTCGACCGTCAGCGTACCGGCAAGGGCCACAAGATCGATATCTCGATGATCGACAGCATGACGCGCTTCATGTCGCCACGCATCGTGCCGTATCTGGGCGGAGGGCCACTGCCCAAACGCACCGGCGCGCGAGACAGCGTGATTTCGGTGTATCAAACCTTCGATACGCAAGACCGGCCGATCACGCTGGGTCTGGGCAACGACGGCATTTTCAAACGTTTCTGGCAGGCAGTGGGTCAACCGGCTGTGGCGGATGATCCACGCTACGCCACCAATGCTGAACGTACTGCCGTGCGCCCGGAGCTGGTTGAAAAAATACAGGCCGTACTGCGTACACAATTGCGCGAATATTGGCTGAAAAAGTTTGTCGAGCATAACGTGCCGGCGGGGCCGGTCAACAGTGCCGAAGAAGTGGTGCGCGATCCGGAGTTGGTGGCGCGCGGACTGTTTTACACGGCAACCGCAGGCGCCAGAAAAATTCCGCAGGTCGGTTTGGGCATTGCGGTCGACGACAGCAACGCCACCTATCGCAGCGCGCCGCCGTTGTTGGGCGAGCATAACGATGTCGTGCTGGGCGGACTGCTGGGCTACGATGCCGTGCGAATTTCACAACTGAAAATCCAGAAAGTGATATAAAAATGTCCTTTAAAACAATTACTTATGAAGAAGAAGGCGCTATCGGCTGGCTCACACTAAACCGCCCTGACGACGGCAATATGTTCACCGCCGAGATGTGTCACGAGATACGTGACTGCATTAACGACATCCGCCGGGAAACGCGCACGCGTGTCATTGTCATCACCGGCGCGGGCGATAAGTTCTTTTGCATCGGCGGTCGCAAGGATGGTCTCGAAGACACCACGCTTTACGCCGGCATGCTGCCGACGCGGGAGATTTACGAAAGCCTCGAGCGCCTGCAAAAGCCGGTGATCGCCATGGTAAACGGCTACGCGGTGGGCGGCGGGCAAGTGCTGCAAGTGATGTGCGACATCACGGTGGCGAAAGAAAGCGCGGTGTTCCGCCAGGTCGGCCCGATGATGGGTAGCTTCGACGCGGGCTACGGCACTTGGTACCTCGAAGACCTCGTCGGCAAAAAGAAGGCCAAGGAAATGTGGTTTGCCAATCCGCGTTTGTCGGCTAAAGAAGCGCTGGAAATCGGCTTGATCAACAAGGTCGTGCCGGACGACAAATTGCGCGAAGAAACCCGCAAAATGGCGCTGGAGATAGCGGATCGTGGCGCGTTTGCGTTGGCTTCATTAAAGGCCGCGTTTACCGCGCGGCACACTGGCGTGACCGGGCTGGCGCGGGTGTCGCATGATTTGTTGCTGCGCTTGTATCTGGATTCGGATGAGTCGAAAGAGCTGGGCGAATCGTTTCGTGGGAAACGTAAGCCAGATACGGATTTGTTTGGGCACTAAGGTCAACGTCAAAAACCTTGACGCAGATAAACGCAGATTAAAAACCACAACTGTCATTCCCGCGAAAGCGGGAATCCATAAGCCGTCTCAAGTGGCACTGTGTTATGGATTCCCGCTTTCGCGGGAATGACAGGTTGGAGATTTCACGTAATCGCCTCATGTCCACACTGCTCACACTACATAATCCCCAGACCGCCCGCCGCTACTACGAAGCTGGCTGGTGGAAGAGCGACACGATGTACACGCTCGCCGCGCACCACGCACGCGTGCGTCCGCAGGAATACGCCTTACGTGACAGCCGTCATCGTCTGACCTGGCAGCAGTTGGTGGCATGGGTGGACGCCCTGGCCGCCGACATGCAAGCCGCCGGTTTGAAGCGTGGCCAGCGCGTCTCGGTGTGGCTGCCCAATCGCGTCGAAGCCGCCGTAGTGTTTCTTGCCTGCTCGCGCAATGGTTATGTGTGCAATCCGTCGCTGCATCAGAACTACACCGTAGGCGAAATCGTTACGCTGATGGAACGCAGCCAGACGGTTGCCTTGTTCGCGCAACCGGGTTATGGCGCGGATGCCGATAAGGTCAACGTTTTCGAAGCCGCAAAGTCGTTGCCGGCACTAAAGCGCGCGTACAACCTGGTTGGCAGCGATTTTCCCGCGTTGGGTGCCAAGCCCGCTGCCACGCTGCCGGAAGTCGACACCGATCCCGACAAAATTGTTTATCTCGCCTTCACGTCGGGCACCACCGGTATGCCCAAAGGCGTGCTGCATTCCGACAACACGCTACTCGCCAATGGCCGCGCGATGGTGCACGACTGGCATCACGATGAGCACACTGTGCTGTACACGCACAGCCCGCTGTCGCATCACATCGCGACCGTGGCTGTAGCGCAGAGTCTGTGCGCGGGCTTTGAACTGGTGTTGAACGACCTCAAGCCCGGCCAGAAGCCCCTCGATGGCCTGCTCGAAACCAACGCCACCTACGTGATGGGTGTGCCGACCCACGCCATTGATATTCTGGCAGACGCCAAACGGCGCGGCATGAATCATCTGGGGAAGGTCAATCTCTTTTACATGGCCGGTTCAGTCATTCCGCCGGAAACCGCACGCGCGTTTCTCGATTGGGGCATTAAACCGCAGAACATTTACGGCATGACCGAAAATGGGTCGCATCAGTACACCATGCCCGACGACACCGTGGAAATCATCACGACGACCTGCGGGCGCGCCTGCCACGGCTATGAAACCCGCCTTTGGGATCAGGAAAACCCGGACATCGAGGTGACCAAGCCCGGCGACATCGGCGAAATTGGCACGCGCGGCGCGTTGCTGATGCTGGGCTACTTCAACAATCAGTCGGCCACCGAGAATTCGTTCAATGCCGGCGGCTGGTTCATGAGCGGCGATCTGGGCCGCATGGATGAACATGGCAACCTGCAAATTGTCGGGCGCAAGAAAGATTTGATCATACGCGGCGGGCACAACATTCATCCGTCGCGCATCGAGAATCTGGCATTGAAGCACGCAGCGGTGCTGAAGGCGGCGGCATTCCCCCTGGCGGACCGGCGCCTGGGCGAATGCGTGTGTCTGGCGATTATTCAGCGTGACTCCGCGCATGTCGGTGGTGACGAAATGCTGGCCCATTTGGATGCAGCGGGTTTGTCAAAATACGACATGCCGGAATTTTTTATTGCACTGGAAGCCTTTCCGCTCACTGCCAGCGGAAAGATTTTGAAGCGTGAACTGGTGGAATGGGCCAAGGCCGGCAAAATCATGCCCGCACCGGTACGATTCACCGCAGGAACAGGGAAAATGTAATGGCCATAGAACTGACTCGTGTCGAGGATTTTGCGTTGATTACCATCAATCGTCCCGACGCCCTGAACGCGCTGTCGCTGGCGCTGATACGCGACCTTGGCGCGTGCATTGACGAGGTGGCCAAGAGCGATACCCGCGCGTTGATTATTACCGGCGCCGGCCCCAAGGCGTTTTGTGCCGGTGCGGATATCAAGGAGTTGCAAGGCCGCAGCTTGATGGCACAAAAGCAGGGCGGCGAATTCGGGCAGGCGACGTTCGCCAAACTTGATACGTTGCCGATGCCTTCCATTGCGGTGATCAACGGTTATGCATTTGGGGGCGGCATGGAACTGGCGCTGGCCTGCACCTTCCGTCTTGCCACGAAGAACGCCAAAATGGGTACGCCCGAAATCAAGCTGGGGCTGATCCCCGGTTACGGCGGCACACAGCGACTGCCGCGGGTGGTGGGTGAAGCGCGCGCGCTGGACATGGTGATGACAGGGCGCACGGTCGACGCCGAAGAAGCCGTGCGCATCGGGCTGGTGAGCCGTATCGTAGAGGGGGAGGCGGTTGCAGCGGGCATTGCCTACGCACGCGAGTTCTCGGGCTACAGCCTGCTGGTGCTGCAATTCGCGCGGGATGCGGTCACGCGCGCCGGCGAAACGCCGCTGCACGCCGGTCTGAAAATCGAGGCCGATCTGGCGACGCTGGCGTTTCAGACGCAGGATGCGGTCGAGGGCATGGCCGCGTTCGCGGAGAAACGCAAGGCCGTGTTTAAAGACAAGTGAGGATGCAACGTGAAGGGTGAACAGAATCTGCGGGTGATTGTGGTTACCGGCGCCAGCCGGGGTATCGGCGCAGTGATTGCCCTGACCCTGGCGCAGCGCGGTTACACGGTGGGTTGCCTGTCGCGCAAGGGCGCCGGGCCGGAGATGGATGTGCCTGCCGAACTTGTGCCGCGTTTCATCAACGCCGCCTGCGATGTCACCGACGAAGTCTCTATCAAACAGGCGCTGGCGGGTGTGGCGGCCATAGCTGGCGCGATCCACGGCATTGTCAACAAGGCCGGCCTTCATCTCGACGGCCCGAGCGACAAGCTCGCGCTGAAGGTTTACAACGACGTGATGGCCACCAACGCCACGGCAGTGTTTACGGCGTGCCGCGAGGCTTATCCGCATCTAGTCAAGGCCGGCGGCGGCATCATTGTCAACATCGGTTCGTTCTTCGACAAAGTGGGCGTGAAGCGCAACGTCGCTTACTGTGCGTCGAAGGCGGCGGTGGGCGCGATCACGCGCTGCCTTGCGGTGGAGTGGGCGCCGAAGAACATTCGCGTGATCGATGTCGCACCCGGCTATATCGAAACCGATTTGAACCGCGCGGCGTTTCAGGGGCCGTTGCGCGAATTTCTCGCCAAGCGCATTCCCGGCGGCAAACACGGCGCGCCGGAGGACATTGCCAAACTGGTGGCGGCGCTATTTTCCGAAGACATCCCGTTCCTTACCGGGGAGACAATTTATATCGACGGCGGGCAAGGGATGACGCATTGATGTTTGTAAATATGTGTTTAATTGAATAATTTTAAGGCTCGCGATGAAGGTATTTGAGCGCATGGACAACAGCGTGACGTTCAGCAACGAAGAACGCATGCTGATCGACGCCGTGCGCGCACTGGCGCGCGACCAGATCGCACCGCGCGCGGCGGCCAACGACAAGTCCGGCGAATTTCCGTGGGACAACGTCCGCGCGATTAACGCATTGGGTTTGAACGCGATGTTTGTGCCCGATGCGTACGGCGGCGCGCACATGTCGTATGCGGCGTACCTTGAATGCGTGCGCGAGATCAGCAAGGCATGTGCATCAACCGGCGTGATCTGGGCGACCAACTTTCACGCCATGAAGCCGTTGGTGGATTGGGGCAACGAGGAGCAGAAAAAGCGCCTGCTGCCGAGGGTGGCCGAGGGTGCGCTGGCGTCGCTGGTGATTACCGAACCCACGGCGGGGTCGGACGCAACGGGCATGAAGACTTCTTTCACGCCCGATGGTAATGATCGCGATTCGATCATCGTCAATGGCTCCAAGACTTTCATTACCAACGGTGCGCACGCGGATTTGCTGCTGGTGTTCGGCAAGTGGTCAGAGATTGCCGACAGCAAAGGTGCGATCTCGGTGCTGATCATGGAGAATGGCACGCCGGGTCTAAAGGTCATCCGCGAGGAAGACAAGATGGGCTTGCGTGCTTCCAGTACCGCAACGCTCGCCTTCGACAATTGCCGTGTACCGCGTGCGAATCTTCTGGGCAACCCCGGCGACGGGCTGAAAATTCTGCTGGCGTCACTCAACAAGTCCCGCCCGAGCGTTGCCGCGCACGCGCTGGGCATTGCACGCGGTGCGTTTGAGGACGCGGTTAATTACATCAACGAACGCAAGCAATCAGGCCGCAGGATTGTCGAGTATCAGGGCATCCAGTTCATGCTGGCGGACATGGCGACGGATCTGGCGCAATGCGAGGCGTGGCTGTGGCACGTGGCACGCATGGTCGACGACGGTGCCACGGATTTCGGCGTGGAGTCGTCAATGCTTAAAATGCGCGCCTCCGATGTGGCCATGCGCATCACCACCGACGCGGTGCAGCTGTATGGCGGTTATGGCTATATCAGGGATTTTCGCGCCGAGCGGTTGATGCGTGATGCCAAGATCACGCAAATCTGGGAAGGTACCAATCAGATACACCGGCAGTTGATTGGGCGCAGTTTTCTTAAAAAGTGAAGGTGAAGCGTGAAAGGTGAAGTGAAAAGTCAGCCTTTGGTGGGCGTGCGTGTGCTCGATTTCAGCACGCTGTTGCCGGGGCCGCTGGCGACGTTGATCCTCGCCGAGGCCGGCGCAGAGGTCATCAAGATTGAGCGGCCGGGACGCGGCGATGAAATGCGTTCGTATGAGCCAAAGTTCGGTACGGACAGCGTGAATTTCGCGATGCTGAATCGTGGCAAGAAAAGCCTTGCAATTGACCTGAAGGATGTTGCCGCGCGCGAAGCGTTGCTGCCCTTGCTGCGCGAGGCTGACGTGGTGGTTGAGCAATTCCGCCCCGGCGTGATGGATCGGCTGGGTTTGGGCTATGACGCACTGAGCGCGATTAACCCACGTGTTATTTACTGCGCGATCACCGGTTACGGCCAGACCGGCCCGCGTGCCGAAGTGGCGGCACACGACATTAACTACGTGGCTGAGTCCGGCATGTTGTCGCTGGCGGCAGGCGAAGACGGCGCGCCCATCGTGCCGCCCGCGCTGATCGCAGACATTGGCGGCGGCACCTATCCGGCGGTGATTAACATTCTGCTCGCACTGCGCTCGCGCGATGCGACGGGCAAGGGCTGCAAGCTCGACATCGCGATGGGCGACAACCTGTTCACGTTTTTGTATTGGGCCATGGGCAATGGTCTTGCGGCGGGCAAATGGCCCAAGCCCGGTGGCGATCTGGTCACCGGCGGCAGTCCGCGGTTTTTTGTTTATCGCACCCGCGATGATAAATTTATTGCCGCGGCTCCTCTGGAGCAGAAGTTCTGGGAAAATTTTTGCGATGCGATACAACTCGACAAGCAATACCGCGACGATGCAAAAGACGTGACGGCCACGAAGCAGGCCGTGGCCGCGCGATTGCGCGCGAAAACAGCGGCCGAATGGCAGGCCATTTTCGCCGGCAAGGATTTGTGCTGCTGTGTTGTTGCGACGATGCAAGAAGCTCTTGAAGACCCGCATTTCAAGGCGCGTGGCCTGTTCAATCGTAAGGTCGCGGCGGACGGCAAAACCCTCATCGCGCTGCCGGTGCCGGTGGCGGACGCATTCCGCTCGGCGAAAATCGAGGAGGGCTACCCGGCTTTGGGTGGTCATAACAACATTTTAAAATAATCAATAAAAACAAATACTTATGAATAAACAAGAACGGCAATGAAAGCGCTCATCGTCACCGAACACGGCCCTGTCGAAAAATTATCACTCGGGGAGTTTCCTGATCCCAAGCCGGGCAAGGGCGAAGTGTTGATCGACGTGCATGCAGCCAGTGTGAATTTTCCCGACCTGCTGGTAGTGGGCGGCACGTATCAAAATCTGCCGCAGCGGCCGTTTGTGCCGGGCAAGGATTTATCCGGCGTGGTTGCGGCAACCGGCGAGGGCGTCACGCAGGTGAAGACGGGTGAGCGCATCGTCGCGCAGATCGAACACGGCGCTTTCGCGGAACGGGTGGCCGTGCGCGAAGCACTGTGCTTCAAAATGCCGGAGAAGATGAGTCACGCCGAAGGCGCGGCGATGGGCCTTACCTACCTCACCGCGCATAACGCCATTGTCGAGCGTGCGCGCATGCAGCCCGGCGAAACCGTGCTGGTCACGGGC
This sequence comes from Burkholderiales bacterium, assembly GCA_005800795.1. GTDB lineage: Bacteria > Pseudomonadota > Gammaproteobacteria > Burkholderiales > SG8-41 > UBA5216. The sequence continues at coordinate 24,743 of SYEN01000053.1, forward strand.
GCAGCGGGTGGCGTGGGCTTTGCCTGTGTGCAGCTGGCCAAGGCGTTGGGCGCGGTGGTGGTGGCGACCGTGAGTTCGGATGAGAAAGCCGCACTGGTGAAAGCCAATGGCGCAGATCATGTGGTGCGCACCGATGTGGCCGATTTGCGGGAGTCGTTCCGCAAACAGGTGTTCAACGCAGTTGGCAAGCACGGCATCGACCTCGTGCTGGAAAACGTCGGCGGTGATGTGTTCGACGCCAGCCTGCGCACCATGGCCTGGTGCGGGCGGCTGGTGATCATCGGTTTCGCGGGCGGGCGCATCCCGGAGGTGAAGGCGGGCTACCTGCTGGTGAAAAACATCTCGTTGATCGGCCTGCAAAGCAGCGATTATCGCGAGCGTTGGCCGGCGGTGGTGCGCAACGCCTATGACCAGTTGTTCGCGTTGTATGAGCAGGGCAAACTCAAGCCGCATGTGATGGCGGCTTACCCGATGGCGGATTACGTAGCCGCGCTGAATACGGTGAAGGATCGGAAGGTCTTGGGCAAAGTCGTGATTATGATGCGGGTTTGACAGGTTCTGTGGCGGGGTCTATAAATTCAATTCAACGGGTTTTTGTCACAGGGGTTGCAGAGTATTCCACTGGAAAATCTCTGTGACCGCTGTGTCCTCAGCAGCTAAACTATTTTGACCATTAATTCGGGAGATAGCACATGTATGGATGGCGCGGACGCATAGGTTTGCTGGTTCCTTCGATCAACACCACCATGGAAACCGAGTTTTGGCGCATCGCGCCACCGGGCGTGTCCGTGCACGTGGCGCGCATTTCGGGCGGGCGCGAGGGCACGCCAGAGACGCTGCGTCACATGGAAGACTCCAGCAAGGTTGCCGCGGGTGATGTGGCGATGGTGGAGCCGGATGTCGTGGTGTATGGCTGCACCAGCGGCAGCTTTTTTGAAGGCCCGACGTGGAACAAGAAAATTTCCGAGCAGTTGAGCGCCATCACCAAGGCGCCGACGGTCACCACAGCCGGCGGCATGGCGGCATGCCTGATGGCGGGCGGTTTCAAAAAAGTGGATATCGTCACGCCCTATGTGGAGTTGACCAACGAACGCCTGAAGCACTTTCTCAAGGCACACGGCATTAACGTGGTGAAACTCGGCACCTTCGACATGCTAGACATGTTTGATCACGCCAAGATTCAACCGGATGAGATTTACCGCAAGGTGAAGGAAATCACCACGCCCAAATCCGAGGCGGTATTCGTGGCCTGCACCCAACTGCGCGCGCTGGAAGTGCTCGATCAACTGGAGCGTGATCTGGGCAAGCCGGTTTATTCCGCGGTGCAGGCGTCGGCATGGCAGGCTTTCGAGGCGATGAACGTCGATCCCCAAATCATGAATTGCGGCAGCCTGCTGCGCAAGTTGTCAGAGCTGGGGGCGCCGAAGAAATCCACGAGAAAGTTGCGTTCGGCGTAGTTGATCTTCAACAGTCAAAGTGCCATCACGGATCCCGCGCGCGAAGCCGCTTGGGCCGAGTGGTACTTTGAGCACCTGCGTATCATGGCGACGGTGCCTGGCGTATTTTCGGCGCAGCGCTTTTTGACTACACATCCACGGCACCCGCGTTCGCTGGCCATGTACGGGGTGGCGAACGCTGACGTGTTCAAGGGCGAGTATTACCTCTCCGTGCGCGGCATGGGTGAGTGGTTGCCGCTGATCGACCGGCGTTGGTACCGTCGCAATTTGTTTGATGGGCTGGCGGTTGCGCCGGTGGTCAACGAAAAGCAGGTGTTGCTGGTGGCTAATCGCGATGAACCGGACGTCACGCTGGCCGGGGGCGTGTTCACGTGGCTCAAGGTTGCAGGCATCGATTGCTCGACGCCGTATCGCGGTTTAGCCGTCGTAGCGCAGAGTGAGATACCCGAGCTTCCGCAGGATGTTGCGTGCTATGTGCCTGCATCACTACGCTACGTCAACATTAATGAAAAATTAGTCAATTAAAACAATTACTTACGATAACATCATCGTGCAGCGCCAGCGAGAATCGTTCTGGCGCCGAGTTCAAGCGCATCCTCAGCACGCCGGAAATGCAGAAGCGCATGATCGGCAACGGCAACGGCAACGGCAACGGCGATGAGCCGATGGGCGGGCCCCCGGTGCGTTTCGGCGAAAGTATCCGTGCGGAAGGGCCCAGTGGGCGCGGTGGTGAAGGCCGCGAAGACTCGGTTGGACCCAATGGGTGCAAAAGTAGCGAACCAGGGTAGCGCACTTACGTTTCACGATTCACAAAAAACAGGGAGGCCGCAATGGCGAAGGGACTACTCGTAGCAGGCTTTGACTACAGCATGGTGGATGCTGGCGAATTCAACGATTGGTATGACACCGAGCATCTGCCCGAGCGGCAGCGCTGTGCAGGCTTTATCAATTGCGTGCGCTGGCACGCCGTCGATAACCCGAAGGTGGCAATTGCCACTTATGATCTGGAATCGCACGCGGTGCTGCACAGCCCGCCGTATCAGGCCATTGGCCGCGAGAATCTGTCGCCGTGGAGCAAGCGCATGACGGCGAAGGCCAAGCGCTTGCTGCGCATCGAAGGGGAGCAACTCGCGCCCGGCGATCAGGTCATGCAGGGCACTACCAACTACATCATGGTCAACGCCAGCCAGATTCCCCCTGATGCGATTGAGGAAGTCAAACGCTGGTACCGCGAGGAGCACGTAGTACGTCTGGGCGCTGTTCCCGGTTGCGTGTCGGCACGGCATTTTTTCTCGTACGACGGCACGCACAACAGCATCGGCATTTATGAACTGGAGCGTCCGGAAATTTGTGCCTCAGACGTGTGGAAGGAAGCCGCGATTACGCCGTGGACGCTTAAGGTGCGTCCGTTCCTGACCAACCCGTTTCGCGTAGTGCTGCAACGCTATAAGCGGGCAGCGTAGCACGGCAGGCTACACCGCCCGCCGCAACGCTTCGTGCCAGAATTGTTACGGTGGCCAAAATACGGGTCATTGTGATGAGGTCTCTGGTACGTGGTGCGTCCTGATGCTACTATTGACACTGTACTCGCGGCGCCCGGTCGCTGCAGGGTCAACCGGCGCGGCGGCGGTCGCATATGTTTTTGGCATGCTCACCCGCGCGGCTGGTTGATACTCGGCAATTCATTCAAAGGAAGTTAAATGAAAAAACTGTTTTCCACGCTGATCGCAGGTATCTTTGCCTTGACTACAGTTGGCGCCAGTGCGCAGGTGCCAGCGCCCGCCGCACCCTCTGCACCCATTGCACCAGCGGTTCCGGCAGCGCCGGCTAAAGCAGATAAAGCCGACAAAGCCGGCAGCCCCAAGGCGGAAAAAGCCAAGGGCAAAAAGGGTGGCAAGAAAGGTGGCAAAAAGGGCGGTAAAAAAGGTGGCAAGAAAGCCAAGTCAGACACTGCTGCACCGGCGCCCAAGTAAGCCGGCTGCGTACCGTTTATTCTTGGCAGCGAAGGGCTGTCTGGCGTGCCACACGCCCGGCAGCCCTTTTGCATTGGGGTTGCCTGAGCCAAGGCGAGCAAGTACCTCTGTAAAAGAATGGCTTATGGACATCTCAACAGAGTACGCGTGACCGGTCACGCGAGGGGCCGACCAGGGGCTGCCAGACTAAAGGTGGGGGGCAGCGTGCCTTGTAACAGGCAGTACACGCAGAAAAAGGCGGGTAGATACACCGTCAGTCCGCTGATATAGCAAGGGGAGAACCACTGTGTTATCCAAACTGACGTTGCGGCAAATGCTGACCATTCCGTATGTGGTGTTGGTCGTACTGGCTGCAGCGGTGATCGGCGTGCTGTCGTATCGCGCGGGCAGCGACGCGGTGGATACGCTGTCCGATCACGTGCTCACCGAAACCGTGGGCCGCATTTCGCAGGCCGTGGACAAACATGTATCCGGTTCCGAAGCCGTGCTGGAAATTGCGTTTCCCGCCGACGTGCCCGCGCCGCCGTCGATCAAAGGCGAAGTTGACGCTTTGCGTGCACGTCTGTGGCTGGCGACCACTGTGCATCTGGACTCCAACAATTATGCTTACTATGGCAATCGCAATGGTCAGTTCATCGGTCTATGGCGCTATTCCGAGGCCGAGGCGGAACTGCGTTTGCGCACCGATTCCGCCACGCCACGGACGATCTACCGCTATGCCCGCATGACCGGCGCGCTCAAGGATCCGGTGGTCGAGTCACGCATTTTCGATCCGCGCGAGCGTCCCTGGTACAAGGCGGGGCAAAGCGCGGCCATGCAGACCTGGACGTCGGTCTACATCGACTTCAAGACGTTGGAGCTGGTGGCCACGCGCGCACGGCGCGTCAGTAACGCGGCAGGCGAATTCGAGGGCGTGGTGGCGACTGATTTGTCGCTGGAGCATTTGAACCGGTTTCTCAGATCATTGAAACTCAGTCCCAACGGTTTTGCTTTTATCGTCGAACCCGACGGCAATTTGATCGCGACATCACGTGGGCCGCACATACGCAAAGGCGTAGGCGATAACAACGAGCGGCTAAGCGCGGCTGCGAGCGATGATCCGATGATTGTGGCGACATACCACGCGGTCAACGCGCTGACCACGCGTGCCGACGCGAAGAAAGGTTTCAGCACCAGCGCCTTTAAGGGGCCGGATGGCCGTGTCATTCAAGCGGGCTACGCGCGGTTACGTGACAAGGCGGGGCTGGATTGGACCGTCGCCGTGGCGGTGCCGCGCAGCGATTTCATGCAGAAAGTCACCGACAACGTGCGCCAGACCGCCGCGCTGTCGCTGCTCATGTGTTTGTTGATTGGCGTCACCGGTTTCATGGTGCTCAGTGTCATCGCCGACAACCTGCGCCGTTTGGCGCGCGCTGCGCGCCGGTTCGGCGACGGCGTATTGGACGAGAAAATTCCCGTCGACCGCACCGATGAAATCGGCGAACTCGCCAAGTCGTTTGCCAGCATGCAAAAGCAGTTGCTGACCGACCGGCTTACCGGCATCGCCAATCGCGAATCCGTGGCGCGGCGTATTGAAGATCGCATCGTTCGGCAGCGCCGCCGCGGCGACAGCCATCCCTTTGCCGTGCTATTCGTGGATTTGAACAAGTTCAAGCATATCAACGATTACTTTGGACACGACGTAGGAGACGCCGTGCTGGCCGAAATTGCGGCGCGTCTCGCCGCCAACGTGCGGGACGATGACCTTGCTGCGCGCTTTGGCGGCGATGAATTCGTGGTGTTACTGGAAAACGTGGCCAACCGGGTCGATGCGATGAGCGCACGCGACAAACTCGAGCGTGTGCTGGCTGAGCCGTTGAAGTCACTGGAAGGTCTGGCGGTTGAAAAACTGCCGCCAGGCGCCGGCGCCGCGATCGGCGTCGCGGTGTGCCCCGACGACGGCCATGATCTGGAGACGCTCATCAAGCGCGCGGACTACGACATGTACCAGCGCAAGCCGCCGCAGACTGGCGGCGATGCCAAGCCCCACGCCGTTTGATTGACAGCTAACGCGGGAAGGGCTTACGGACGGCCTCGCTGTTTGCCCACGCCTCATAGCGTTGAACGTCCTCCTGCAGCAGGAGCCGTGAAGCCACCAGCGCGTTCGCCGCATCAGTCAGCTGTTTCACATAGGCTGCGTGCGTACCGTAGCGTTCTTCCAGCGATGGACGTGGATCGCCCCGCGTCTCGCGTTCGGCGCGCGTGGCGGCAAACGGGCTGAACGAGCCGTCACGGTCGCCCAGCTCGCCCTCGACGTAGGGAGCTTTGTAGAGATTCCAGCCGGTGTAGGTGCCGAGTGGCACAGTGATATCCGGCAGCCGGATGCCGGCGACCTCGTTGCCGTCGGCGTCAACATTCGTGATCAGCGGTTGGTACGGCTTGCTCATGTCCATTTCCGGATGGGTCCAGTCTTTAAGCACGCCGAACACATGCACCTTGCGAGCGATGGCCATGCCGGGGATTGCAGGAAACGACAGTTTCTCCACCGGCACCAGCGTGTTATCGGCGATACGCGGTGTTTGCGAGGGTGGAGGAGACTTGCCGTCGACCCAGTCCGCCAGCGCCAGCAGGAGCGCGCGCATCGCAGGCGTCGGGCTGTGCGGGTTGCGCGAATTCATGTTATTGCCCAGTGTGGAAGTCATCCACGCCTGCCCCGCGTGCTGCGTGCCGGCGATGAGATAGACACGCGCATCGCCGGGCAGCACGATGTCCTTTTGCCCCAGCGGATCCGTCGTCAGCATCGACGCGCCTTTTTGCCAATACTCGGTGGAAGTATTGCTCTCCATCCATAGCGGATCAAAGCCGTCGTTGCGCAGAATGCTGCCGGTTTTGCCGGTGACCGGATCGGTCATGCGTGCGGCGGAGAACGGAAAGGCGTTCTCCGGCATCATGTGATCCTCGAACTGCGTGCTGGTGCGTCCGGGCTGGCCGAACGCGGCGTTGAGAAACACGCCGCCCACGCCTGCAGTGTGAGCGTACGTGCCGTCGAACACCTTGCGCGCGCGCGTGTCCTGATTGAAACCCTGATGGATAAAATCACGCAAAAAGCGCCCGCTTTGCGAAATGCCGAAGCCCAGCGCGGCCTTGATGCCGCGCGCGGGATTCGGCGCGCCTTTTGCGTCCGTGCTTTCATACTTCACGAAAGCAATCAGATCGCGCACGGCCGCCATGCCGACGCCCAGCACGCGCGGGTCTTTCGCGGAATAGTGAAACTCGTATAGGGATCCGGTAACCGGTTTTGTGCCATCCGGCAATAAGCGGATTTCGCGATCATTCACATAAGCCCAGCCGCTTGCCGGAATGGCTTGCCGCACATCGGCCTCGCGGCGGCGCAGGGTGAGTTTTGCCTGCGCTTGATCGGTGGTGAACGCGTTGTGCGACAGACGAAACGTTTCGCGCGGCGGGTTGCGTGTGCCGCTGACCAGTTCGTCGCGAATCACGCGCACGATGGGTTTGCCGTTGTCGGTGGCGATGATGGGCTTCATGCCCATGCCGTTGTTGGCGCGCGGGGCGTCCGGGTCCCAACCGCTCCACAAAATTGTGTAACCCAGCCGGAACAACAGACCGTTGCCCGCGTCTTCGAGCGTGCGTGGATCGTTGGCGTGCGCGGGCGTGGCGGGCCGTGCGTCCATCAACCGCCAGTGGATATTTTTGCGTCCGCGGTTGGTTACGTCGTAAACCAGTTTGCCGTTACCGCGTGCGTCATCGACAGGCCGCAGCATGAAAAAATCCACTTCATATTCGACTCGGCCAGCGGCATTGCGCGGAGCCTTGTCGAGATTGACAATGATTTTGTTGCGCGCATCGGCGGGATCAAGTGAGCCCTTGAAAGTGCCGCGCACGCGTTCGTAGGCGCCGGTGTCGCCGAAAGCGGCGCCATCGGCGAAGGGTTCGACGGCGGCGATGTGGAATTCAATAAGATGGGTGTTGGCGGCGTTCATGATGGGCGGTGTTGTCAAGGCTATGGATTTGCGGAAAAAGCGTCAGACGCAACGCACAAGGATGTGATATAACTAATTGATTTAATTGATTATTTTTATGTGCTCGTCTGGCCGTCCTGTGCGTGCGTGGTGCGCCAGCGCGCATACGCCAGCGCGATCGCGACGCCCGCGTGCAGCAGCACGATACCCGTAGCCTGCGCCGGATTCGTAAACAGCGGCGGCAGCACCAGATCAGCCAGGAAATCCGCCCCCACGACCCGCAACAGCCCGGGCAAAATGCCATACAACAGCACCAGATAAAACACCGTGGCGGCCTCCACGCGGCGCGGTTGGCGAGCCAGTGCAAAGAACTGGAAAATTGCCGCGTCGCGCAGGATGAACAGCATTACCGCAATGGGCGCCAGCCCAACATCGTGCAAAAACGACTCCTTGCCGCTCCCCGTCGAGGTAAACGTCGCGCCTGCCGCGAAGACCAGTCCGCTGGCCAGCGCCACCAGCCACAACGGCAATTCCTGCAGCGCACGGCGCCATTGTCCGCCAGTGATGCGTACGCGCAGGCGCTGCCACGCGGTAGCACCACTTTTTTCGGTGAACAGCATGAGATAGGTGAACCCGCCTGCGACCACCACACCGCAGGCAAGAATGCCGAATAGCGCCTTGGGATCATTGTGAGTGCCGCGCATGGCGAAGCCGGCAAAGTACACGGCGGCAAACACGATGAATGCCGGTAGCGCCCACGGGGTGGTACGAATTTCGAGTTCGTTGCACATGGAGCGATAGGCGCCCAGCAGCGCCCACGCAGCGAACGCGGTGGCGGTGCCCAGCA
>SYEN01000540.1 GCA_005800795.1 Burkholderiales bacterium
CTACCCCTCTCCCGGAGGGCGAGGGGTTTTTAGCCCCTCTCCCCTCGGGAGAAGGGTTGGGATGAGGGAAACGAATTTGGAAAGCTGACGAGTTCATGACAGGCTCTAGGCGGTTTAGTTGACGCCCGCAGAGCCCAAGCGCCAGCCTATCGGGTTCGTCTATCCGAAGTAGAAAAAGCCCAAGCCTCGCGGGGATGAACGCTGATGATTCAGCTTGCCCCAGCCGCCGCGCGTGCAATGTCGCCGATATCACGCAAATCCCCGGCATTCCAGCACTGCTGGATCAGGGTGTTCGCCTGATCCACGGATAACACCGGTTCCACCAGCGCGCGAAATTTGGCTTCGAGATCCTGATCGCTCATCGGGCGCTGCAAGGTACCGAGCGCGTGCGGCACATGATGCGCCAGCACGCGGCCATCGCGCAGCGTAACGCTGACATAAGCCTCAAGAAAGCTGCTGACCGTCGCGTCGACAACAGCAAAGACGCGATCCCGAATTGCGATCACCGCCGGATCGCGCACCACCGCTTCGGCATATTCGGATTCGTTGGCGCGGCCATGGATCAAGCCGATGGCGGCGGCGTGATAGACGCTGAATTTGCCTTCGAGGCCGGTGGCGGGGGTCTTCTTGCCGGTCAATTCCAGCACCATCGGATGGACCCGCAGATCGACGCGCTTGATGTCGGCTGGAAGAAAATTGTGCATGCGCTTGAGTTCGATGCAACCGTCGATCACCGCGTGCACCACCAGCCCGCAGGGGTAGGGTTTGTACATGTTGCGGGACAATTCGAAATGTTTGCCCAGCCCTTCGGTGATGATGGCGGGATCGAAATGCGTCGACAGCACATGCGCCCAGCCGCGCGGCGCTTCGATGCCACGCAGAGAGCTGTCGAAGTTCTGCGCCGCCAGCAGCGCGGCGGATAACCCATTGCGCGCGGCGGCGCCTGGATGGAAGCTCTTGCACATCGAACCAAACATTTCGCGCAATCCCGACGATTGGGTGGCGGCGATGCCCAGCGCCCAGGTCATTTGCTGCGCGTTCAGCCCCAGCAGTTTGCCTGCCGCCGCAGCGGCGCCAAATACGCCGGCGGTACCGGTCACATGCCAACCCACGTCGTAATGCTGAGGCACGACCGACAACGCCAGGCGGCACTCGACCTCGACGCCAAGGATAAAGGCATGCAAAAAGTCCGCGCCGGAAACACGGCGCCACTCGCCCAGCGCCAGCAGCGCGGGGTACACCGGTGCGCTGGGATGAACGGCTTCCACGTGCGTGTCGTCGAAATCCAGCACATGCGAACTGACGCCGTTAAGAAACGCGGCATTGAGAATGTCGAGCCGTTCGCCACGCCCCAGCAGCGCGGCCTGCGGCGCACCAGCAAAGGGAGCGACGGCGGCCAGCGCCCGTTGCACGGTTTCATGCCGCGCGGTGCCGATCGCGCAGCCCAGCCAATTGAGCAGCGCACGGCAGGCTTCATGACGCACGGCGGCAGGAACCCCGGCGTATTTCGCGTCGACGACGTAGCGGGCGAGGGTCTGGGTTACCCCGGCGGTATCGGTCATGTGGTTGTTCCGTGCAGAGAATTATTCGGTGGGTATACCGGAGGCCTTGATCGCCTTGCCCCATCGCGCATGCTCGGCGCGGATGTATGCGGCAAAGGCTTCGGGCGTGCTGTTGATGGCGTCGGCCCCGGAATTGGTGATTTGCTGCATGACTTTCGCGCTGGTGAGCGCCTTGACGCTTTCACCGTGCAGGCGGGCGATGACTTCCCGCGGTGTGTTGGCGGGCGCCAGCAGGCCATACCATGCACTCACTTCGACGCCAGACAGCGTTTCGGCGACCGTCGGCAAGTCAGGCAGACTCTTCGAGCGTTTGGCGCTGGCGGTTGCGATCAGGCGCAGCCTGCCGTTTTGCGCGTGCGGCACCACGGTCGGCCCGGTGCCGAACATCAGCGACACTTCACCGCCGAGTATGGCCATCGCCGCCGGTCCGCCGCCCTTGTATGGCACATGCAACATCTGAATTTGCGCCTGCTGCTTGAGCAACTCGCCCGCCAGATGCGGCAGGCCGAAATTGCCTGACGACGAAAACACGATCTGGCCCGGACGCGCCTTGCCCAACGCGATCAGGTCTTTGACCGTCTTTACCGGCAGCGAGGGATGAACCGCGAGGATGTAGTCGGAGGCCGCAACCAGTGTAATCGGTGCAAAATCGCGCAGCGGGTCGTACGACAGTTTCGAAAACGTGTGGGGAAACACCACCATCCCCGCAGCCGCCGTGAGTATCAGCGTGTAGCCATCGGGCGGCGCCTTGGCCACCAGCTCGGTGCCGATGATGCCGCCGGCGCCCGGGCGGTTTTCGAACACCACTTGCTGCCCCAGGCTTTGGGTGAGCGCCGCGGCGAGTATGCGACCCGATGCATCGATGCCACCGCCCGGGGACGATGGCCCGATGACGCGTATCGGGCGGTTGGGGTAGGTCCCGCTCGCTGCCGTTTGCGCGATTGCCGCGCTCTGGGCAATCAGTCCCGCGAGCGCCAGCAGCCACACGGTCGCACTCATTTGCTTCATGTCAGCCTCGCTAGTTTCATGGGGAAATTGTAGCAGCGCAGGGCGCGCAGTACATTCAGCGCGTCGCGTTATCCAGAAACCGCTTTACACGGGGTATGAGTTCAAGCCTAAAAAAATTCAAACCTGGTTTTTGCATAAACCCCACTGTATCCGCGCCCTGGCTACGGTCAATTCGCGGGCCTTTCGTGCGGCGTGCTACGGCGCGCGCGCTCAAAGCGCCCCTGTTTATTCGCTACACTCATATAAGTAATTGTTTTAAAAGGACTTTTTTAATACAAGCAAAGCCTTCCTTCAGTGCTCTACTTACCTGCCGACTCACGCGGTCTCTAGTTCCTCGAATAGATCGGCCCATCTCGCTTTTTCTAGCGGCGGCGGCTGATCAAGACCCATGGGTTTGAGTATTGTCTCAATCACTTCAGACTCTTCGATCACAGCGATACGCGTTACTTATCGCCGTCGTGGCACCGCGCTACATCGTTATCGAACACGGGCTTGAGCAGGGCAGCCACGACAGGCGCAGCGACACGCTGTCACAACAGGGCATCACACTCGTCGCCAGAAGAACAACTGAACGTGCTACGTGCCTACGCGCGGAGACTGCACGTTGGAGCAGGAATCACCTACACCCGCTGTGTCCAGGCCCCCATGAATCGCGCTGCGATGGCTTATTTCACCATTCCCATGAACTGCATCACGCGCTTCAGGCGCTCGTAGTCCGCTTCCATGTCCTTGCGCGTCTGCGCGGCGTCCTGGAACTCCAGATCCCATTGGTGCTTCTCGGCCATGGCACGCAACTCCGCGCTGTTTGCGATGCGCCGCATCAGGCCTTCCCAGTAGGCCAGTTGCGCTGGCGTCAGATTTTTTGCCGCAATGATGGCGCGCCACGAGCCACTGCGCAGGTCCGGGTAGCCTGATTCCGTCCACGTTGGCACCGCTGCCAGCGCACCGCCCAGCCGTTTGGGGGAACTCACTGCCAACGCGCGCAACTTGCCGCCTTCAACCAGCGGCAGCGCCTGGCCCGGCGCGGCCACACCCATGTCCACGTGGCCGCCCGCCACGCTGAGTGCGACCTTGGCGCCCGAAATGGTGACGATTTTCGCTCGCCGGATGTCGGCCTTGGCGGAGAGCAGCATCATGCCGAGCACCATGCGTTGCGGCTGATTGCCCGCACCCAGCGAAAGCGATTCCGGCCGCTGTACCAGCGCGGAGACGAGATCACCGGGGGTCTTGAACGGCGCCTCGGGATGCACCACGTACAGGTAATACTCGGACATCATCGTCGCAACCGGTGTGAAATCGCGATAGGTGACCGGCAACACGCCTGTAATGTGATTGGTGAGCAACACCGGCGAAGTCAAAACCAGTACATGGGGATCGCC
>SYEN01000541.1 GCA_005800795.1 Burkholderiales bacterium
GATCACCTTGTCGTACATGTGCATCACGATATCGTTGTCTTCGCCGTGAATCACGCACATGCCGTGCGCGTCGGCCACCACCTTGAACACTTCCCAGATATCGCCAAAATCGACCATGCGCCCGCGACGGCTGGGCGTGATGTCGGTGGTGAACATTTTTATGGTCGGATAGCCGGCATGCAGCACTTCGGCAAGCTGGCCGAAAATCACCGGCGGCAATGCGCCCTCCACCATCACATGAAAACTGTAGTCGCACTGGCACTGGCCAGTCCAATCCTTATGCCGCTCGTCAATCGCCTGTTGAATGGTTTTTCCATGCGTCCAGCGCACGAAATCGATCATCGTCGTGGTGCCGCCATACAGCGCGGCACGCCCCACCACCGACGGTGGATCGGTGTAGGTCACACTGCCGTCCGGGTGCGGCGAATACCACTTCAGATGCACATGCGGATCAATGCCGCCAGGCATCACGATCTTGCCGCTGGCGTCAAGCAGGCGCTTCGTGGTTTCTGCAGCAAACGATCCTGCCGCACCCACCGCCACGATTTTCTCGCCGCGTATCGCCACATCGCACGCTGCCACGCCTGCCGGTGTCACCACACGGTCGCTGCGTATCACCAGATCGAACATGCGTAACTCCTTGTTTTAATTGATTATTTTAAACAGCTCGCAAGAGTGCTGCAAATTCACCGACACTCGTCCATTGTTCACACGCATCGATCGCCTGCTCAACTTGCGCCACGCGCGGCACACTCAGCACGTGGCCCGCCAACTCACGGAATTTGCTTCTCAGCACCGCTTCGGCGTAGGGCTGATGGAAGTCTCCGGCATGGCTTTCACAAGAGTGCGTGAGGCTGCGTCCATCTTTCAGCGTCAACGTCACGCGCGCGGGTTTCAACCTTGGCACCTGCGCGCTCATCGCCGGATCTTCCACCACGCTCACGCGTGCACGCAATGCCGTAATCGCCGGATCAGTAAGCGCACTGTCGTCGATATCGCTGTGTTGCGCACGACCGCGAACGACCATCACCGCCGCCGCATGCGGCAGGGAATATTTCGAGGCAAAAAAATTCGGCGGATTCGGGCCGCGCATAACTGAGGCAAACCGATAAGTGGCGAAATCGATACGTTCGATGTCCTCGGCGCGCGGCTTCAGCTGCGCCAGCGCGGCTGTCAGCGCATCCAGTGCCGGGTGTATCGGGTTGCAGCAGGCATGCAACCGGAAGTAATTGCGCGTGATTTCCCAGCGCGTTCCAAGGTCATCCAGCAGGGTATCCGTTTTGAAACCATCGCCGACGAGTTTGCCTAATGCTTCTTCGATGGCGTCCGGCTGCGCTTCGATGCCCGCCAGCGCCAAATCAGGTGCCAGCGCGCCCGCAAAGCCGCTCATGCCGCCGGCAATGTTCAAGGCCGTGGCGCCCGCACCGGTGTTCATGTAACTCGGCGTCATCATCAGCACCGCTGATATGCGCATGGCGCGGCTGACACCGGCAGCATCCAGACCACGCATGCGAGCACCAGCCGCAGCGGCGGCCAGCAACATCGCCTGCCCGTTCTGGTGTGCCAACGGTCGTGGCGTAAACGCCATGCCAATCCGCGCAGCAACGTCGTAGCCCGCCGCAAACGCGGCCAGCAATTCCTTGCCGCTGGTCTTTGCGTGTTCTCCAACGGCCAGCATGCCGGGCAGTATTTGTATTGCGGGCTGGCCGGATGCCAGTCGCAATCCTTCGCACAATTCTATCGCGCGGCCTGCAATGCCGTTGAGCAGTGCCGCCGTTCGCGGATCGTGCGTGGGCCAGCCTCTTGCATACACGGTGGCGCCCGTGCCGGCAGTGGGGGCCATGCGTTCACGCACCGCGATCACTTCGGGCCGTACCGAACCGGCGAGGATCACGCCGATCGTGTCGAGCAACACCAGTTTGGTTTGTTTTTGCACTGGCACGGGCACATCCGCCCAGCGTGTCTCTGCGGCAAACTTCGCCAGCGTTTCTATCTCGTGCCCCATGACGCGCTACTCCAGCTTGATCCCGGCATCCCGAATAATCCGGGTCCACTTCGCGATCTCGTCGCGTACAAAGCGGTCGAACTGCGGCGGGGTGTTGCCAACCGGTGTTGCACCATCCTGCATCGCGCGCTCGCGTATTGCAGGCAGTGCCATCGCTTTGGCGACCTCCGCACTGAGTTGCACGACAATCGCTCCAGGGGTATTCGCGGGTGCTAGCATGCCAAACCAGCCTATCGCTTCATAATCCTTGAATCCTGCCTCGATCGCCGTCGGCACGTCCGGCAAGGCTGGTGCGCGTTCACGCGTGGACACCGCCAGCGCACGCAGCCGCTTTGCACGCAACAAGCCCATGATGGTTTCCGGTGTGTTGAACGCCACAGTAGCCTCGCCGCTCATGACCGCTGTAGCGGTTTGCGGGCCGCCTTTGTACGGCACATGGCTCATCTGAGTTTTGGTCACCACACCAAACAGCGCGCCCGCCAGATGCATCGCACTGCCCGGTCCCGCCGAGGCGTACAGCACCTGCCCCGGCTGCTCACGCGCAAGGCGCACCAGGCCTTGCACATCTTTCACCGGCAGCGTCGGCAACACGGTGATTACATGCGGTACGCGCACCACCTGCGACACCGGGCTGAAATCCTTCAGCGAATCGTAACGCAGCCTGGGGTATAGGCCCGGTGTGAACGAAAACGACGCCGAGGTCATCAACAAGGTGTAACCGTCGGCTGGCGCCCGCGCGACAAATTCCGTACCGATGGTCGAACCCGCACCCGGACGGTTGTCCACGATAAATTGCTGGTTGTAAACCTCGGACATGCGCTGCGCAAGGATGCGCGCGAAGACGTCAGTTCCACCACCGGGCGTAAACGGCACCACGATACGCACGTTTTTTTCAGGGTATTTCTGTGCGCATGCGTTGTATGCCCCCGCCACACCGGCAAGCACAATCAACGCTTTGCCGTAGCGCCACAAAATCAAGGAGTTCACGCTTGCTCGCCTCTCACAATAAGAATTCGCCGGCCAAGGCGCGAAAATCAGCTAGTGCTTCAATTTTCATCAGTCTATCGTAAAGGTCCTGTGTGATGGGTCTGCCCCAAATCGGCTCACCCAGCTCGAAAAACTTTCCAGTCAGATCCGCCGGCGTATGCGGGTTTGCCGGTTCGCCCTTGGTGACGGTGCAATGGCCTTGATAAGTCACTCCGCTTTTCATGGCAATGCGCACATGCACGGGCTGCTCCGCCGGATAGCGTGCGGTGAATGATGGCTCCTCCCGCACAAACACGCGTTGCACAAGCGCCTGCACCTGCGGATTGGCAACGGCGGCATCATCAAAACTCTTCAACCCAGAGCGGCCATGAACCAAAATGCTCGCCAGGGCAAACGGCACCGAAAAACGCGCACCAAAACTTGACACGATATTTTTGCCGTTGAGACTCGCCGCCAGCATATAAGCTGCTACGTCTATGCGTTCAATGTCATCCACCGCCAGCCTCCCGCCGGGCGCTTGCGCCAACAGATGCTCCAGCGCATCGATGGCTGAGTGCGCGTAGCGGCCTATCGGATGCAGCTTGAAATAGCTTTTCGCGATCAGCCATTCCGAACCCAGCCCGGCGATGGTCAGCGCCGGATCGAACGTGTCCGAGTAAATACCTTTGCCGTAGGCGTTGCCCACGCCATCCACCTCGCCGGTGAAGCTGCACTCGACCAGCCGCGCTGCCGTCAGGCCCATGAATCCCGAATGTCCGGTAAAAATATTGCGCACCGTGGCGCCATCGAGCAAAGTCTGGCGGCTGCTCGCCATGCCCATGGTCGCTGCGCACTTGATGAGCTCCAGTATTTGCGCGGCGTTAAAGCGCTTTAACACGCCCGCCGCGATCGCAGCGCCGATCACGCCGTACGTGCCATGCGGATGAAAAGTCAACCGCATTTGTGCCGCGCGGCTGATGCGCGACGACAGCTCGTAACCCAGAGTTACCGCACGCAACACCTCGGCGCCACTCGCCCCCGTCGTCTGTGCCAGCGCCACCGCCGCCGGCACCACCTGTATACCCGGATGCCCCTTGGCGAAAAGATTCCCCTCATCCAGTTCCAGCCAGGTGCCCGCGGTGCCGTTGAGCATTGCCGCATCCAGTGCACCGACGCGCTTGCCCGCGCCGATGACCCAGGCCGTACCGGACGCCGCATCCGCCAATTGTTGGGCGACAAAGGCCTTCATTTCTGTTTGCTGCATCCCCGCCGCGATCACGGGGATGGAATCCGCGATGATCCAGCGCCCGCGTTCGCGCGCGGCGGCGCTGAGGTCTGCCAGGCGGGTGTTCGCTGCGAAATCGGCGAGCGTGATCAGATACTGCGGCGTGGTGCGGTCAGACATGCTGAGTTCCTCCTGCACCCATTCTAATCCCGCCACGCAGCGCGTCCCGATTCGTCGGTTGTCGTTTGCATGGCAGTCACACGGTAGAATGCCTGCTCATCCTTACCCCGCCCCCGAGGATTCACATGGCTAACGCCAACGCCATCACATTTCGCCGTTTGCCGTGGATCGCCGCGCTGTGCGCCTGCGCCAGTTGGAATGCCGCTGCGCAAGCCGCTTCCACCCACTACCCAAACAAGCCGTTGCGCCTGATCGTGCCCTTCGCACCCGGCGGTTCCAACGACATCATGGCACGCATCATCGGCCAGAAAATCGGCGAGAGCGTCGCGCAGCAGGTCGTCATCGACAACCGCGGCGGCGCCAGCGGCATTATCGGCACCGATCTGGCGGCGAAGGCGGCGCCGGACGGCTATACGCTGTTGATGATGAGTCTGACCCTGGCGGTTAATCCCAGTCTATTCAAGAAACTGCCTTACGATACGAACAAGGATCTTGCGCCAGTGAGTCTTGTGGCGTCCGCTCCGCTGATTCTGGTGGTGCATCCTGCGCTGCCGGTAAAAACCGTGAAGGATTTTGTTGCGCACGCCAAGGCTAATCCCGGCAAGCTCAACTTCGGTTCCGGCGGCCCCGGTACCACGCCGCATCTGGCGGGCGAGATGCTGAAGTCAATGGCCGGCCTGCAAATGACGCACGTGCCGTATAAAGGCGGCGGGCCAGCGCTGGCCGATCTGGTGGGCGGCCAGTTGCAACTAATGCTGGAGAATATTCCGAGCACCCTGCCCCATGTGAAATCGGGCAGACTGCGCGTGCTGGCGTTGAGCGGCCTCAAACGATCGGCACTGGTGCCTGAGGTACCCACACTCGATGAAGCCGGCCTGAAGGGTTACGACATTGTCGGCTGGAACGGTTTTTTTGTTCCGGCCGGTACAGCGCATGTCATCGTGTCAAAGCTGCATGCTGAAACGTTGAAAGCGTTGGCACTGCCCGATATCAAAGATCGTTTATCGGGCATGGGTGCTGAAGGTGTGGGCAACACACCTGCAGAATTTGCCGCGTTCTTCAAGGCGGAAATCGCAAAGTGGGCACAGGTGGTGCGTAGCGCCGGTTTGCGTGTGGAATAAAAAACTTTATTAAAACAAATAGTTACATAACCTCCTTAGGAGCGATCATGCCTTACGCTAAATCCGGCGATGTGCGTCTGTATTACGAAGAAACCGGCAAGGGTGCTCCCATTGTGTGGGTGCACGAGTTTGCCGACGATCTCAACGGCTGGGAGGCTCAGCTGCAATACTTCAGCCGTCGCTACCGCTGCGTCGCCTACAACGCGCGCTGCTATCCGCCGTCGGATGTGCCCAAGGCCGCTTCGAAATATTCGCAGGCCATCGCCACCGACGATATCGCCCGCGTGATGAAGCATCTGAAAATCCGCAAGGCGCACGTCATCGGCTGCTCGATGGGCGCGTATGCGGCACTGCATTTCGCACTCCGTTATCCGCGCATGGCGCTATCGTGCACGGTGATCGGCGCGGGCTACGGCTCTGATCCGGACAAGCGCACGCAGTTTCTCAACGACAACAATGTGATGATCAGGCGTTTTCTCGAACTGGGGACGGCGGAAGCCGTTCGGCCCTATCAAATCGGACCGGCGCGCGTGCAGTTTCAAAACAAGAACCCGCGCGGCTTCAAGCACTTTTGCGCCGAATTCGCCAAACATTCCGCGCTGGGCTCTGCCAACACGTTGACCGGCGTGCAGGGCAAGCGCCCCACCATTTACAGTTTGGAGGCCGCACTGCGCAAATGCCGCGTGCCGCTGCACATCATGAGCGGCGACGAAGACGACAATTGCCTCGACCCGGGCATTTTCATCAAACGCGTGTGCCCAAGCGCCATGCTGACTGTAGTGCCCAACACTGGCCACGCGGTAAATCTTGAAGAGCCGGTGCTATTCAACAGCCTGGTTGCGGAATTTCTGGCGCAAGTCGATTCCGGCCGTTGGCGCGGGCGTGATCCGCGGTCGCTGAATAAATCGACGATGGCAAAATCGTGATGTCTAGGCCTTGAGCGGCGCCAACGCCTCACCCATGACCTGCCGCGCAAACCGCATATCCGACAGGTCTTCGTAGGCGGCATTCCTGCGAATCGCGCCACATGCCAGCATGGCATCACGCAGCCACTCCAGCCCCGCGCGCTGTTGCAGCGGATCCGTATTCCAGATGCCGCTCGCCTTGTAGCCTTCGCAGCTGGCCGCGAGGACCGGCAGCGGAATATCCGGAAAATACCGGGCGACTGCCTCGGCCAGCGCACGCCCGTCATGCGCGGCGATCCAGCGCTGCGTGCGATACGTGGCGCGCGTCATGCCCAGCACGGTGGCTTCGTTCTGCTGAATGAACGCGCGCGTGGTGTTGAGTGTGGTGTAAGTCGCCGGGCCCCGGCTGGCAGCCGCGTACCACACGTGGCCCGCGCCATCATCCACCAGTTGCCTTGCATACGGCTCGAACACCTGAATCACATCGACTTCGCCGGCCCGCAATAAAGCCACGTTTTCG
The DNA here is from genome assembly GCA_005800795.1 of Burkholderiales bacterium. Classification (GTDB taxonomy): domain Bacteria; phylum Pseudomonadota; class Gammaproteobacteria; order Burkholderiales; family SG8-41; genus UBA5216. Next base: position 6,923 of record SYEN01000541.1, read on the forward strand.
CCCATGGTGCGCGCGGGCGTGCGGCGTAGGTTTGCCGGATCGATGCCCGCCAGCCGTATGTCGTGCTGCAAACAATACCAGGGCGTCGGCACTTCGCTCACCACGGCCAGCGACCGGGTGGCGAGATCGCGCATGTGAAACGCCGGGTTGGGCGCGCGCCCCAGCAGGTAAAACGGATCGCGCCCGACCACTTCGCAAAACGCCACCAGCCCGTTGCCGGGATTGTCGTCCCACGCGTGCAGCAGACGCATCGGGCCGCCCCACGACACCTGCCCTGCGCCAGTGAGCACCGCGTTCAGCGTCTGGGTGGCGGCAGACGAAGTCTTCAGTTGCACGTCGAGGCCTTCTTCTTCATAGGCATGCAGCGCAAACGCCGCGTAGAACGGCGTGTAAAACACCGCACGAAAATTTTCGATGAGGGTAATTGGCATGATGAGATGACTTTCCGTTGATTGAATGGCGTAACGCCTGGGCGTGTGCTGTCCGTACGCGTTATTGCTCGCCCTTGATACCCGCGTCCTTTATCACCAGCGCCCAGGTGGCGGTCTCGCGCTTGATGCGCTCGGCCAACGCCTGCGGCGTGCTGGTATCGGGCTCCAGCCCCTGACGCGACAGCGACTGCTGCACGTTTGGCATGGCGATGACTTTCAGCGATTCGTCGCGCAGGCGATTCACGATGCGGGCTGGCGTGTTCGCCGGCACCATGAAGGAGTACCAAGAGCCCACGTCAAATCCCGGAAAGCCCTGCTCCGCCAGCGTCGGCAACTCCGGTACCACCCTGGAACGGCGCAGCCCCGTGGTGGCAAACGCTTTGATGCGCCCGGTTTTGACATGCGGCATGGAAGCCGCAATGCTGCCGAACAACACCTGCACCTCGCCTCCCAGCAGTGCGGCCGCCGCCGGACTGCCGCCCTTGTAGGCGATGTGCGTCATCCGGATACCGGCGCGCTTGCTGAAGAGTTCTGCCGCCAGATGCAACGGCGTGCCGGCGCCACCCGATGAAAAGTTAAACGCGCCCGGCTTTTGCTTTGCCGCCGCAATAAATTCCTTGAGATTGTTCGCGGGCACGCTTTGATGCAGCACCATGATGTATTGCGCGTTGGCGAGTAGCGTCACCGGCGACAGGTCTTTCTCCATGTTGAAGCCCAACTTATACAGCGTCGGGTTGACGGTGAGCACGGTATTGAAGCCGAGAAATAGCGTGTGGCCATCGGGATTCGCCCTGGCGACGATCTCCGCGGCGAGATTGCCGCCCGCCCCGCCGCGGTTGTCCACCACCCACACTTGCCCCAGTGCGTCGTGCAGCTTGGGCGTAAGGATGCGCGCGGTGGTATCAGAGCCACCGCCGGGGGCAAACGGCACCAGCAGGCGGATGGGGCGCGTGGGATAAGCAGGGTCAGCAGCCTGAACGGGCGCGGACAGCCCCATGATGGATGCAAAAAATAGTGAATAAAAACAATTACTTAGCTTCATGTCGTCTATACAACCGTTAAGCGCGAAATCTCGCCTGCATCGTTCATGTCTTCCAGTTTCCACAAGCGTGCGATCAGCGCGTCGGCTTTTTCCGCCGGCAACACCTTCTTCGCCAGCGTGCGAAATTTCTTTTCAATCTCCGCGTCGTTCATCGGATTTTTCCAGTGCCCTTTGTGGTGATCGACCACAGTGCTGTACGCTTGGCCGGACTTTGTGATGAGCTTGAAGTAACAACGCATCGCATCTGGCATGTGTTTGTCCGCTGCGGCGGAAGGCTTAACCTTCACCTTGCGCGTCAACGCGCGGATCGCCGGGTCGAACACATGCGCGTCGTCGAAATGCTCTTCCTGCACGTCGCCGCAAATCAACGCCACCGCCACCGTGTACGGCATGCTGTGATCGGCGGTTTCGCGGTTGGGCGGTTCCCATTTCTCCGGTGCATCGGCCATCAGCACGCAGGCGGTGGTGACGGTTTCGATTTGAATCTCGGCGATGTCATCGGCGGATTTCACCTTGTCGCGCAACTGTAATGCGGCCTCGCACACCGTCTGAGAATACTGCCCGAGTGGGAAACGCTTGATCAAGCATTCCATGATCTTGAACGGCGCACCATTCACGCCACCCCAGGTGTCGAGCGTCAACGTCTTGCGCGCCACCGCCTTGAAATATCCACCCACGCCCTCGAAGATCGGCGACGGTCCGGTCATGCCGCGAGCCGCCAGCATCGCCGCAAACACCGCATTGCGCGAGGCGTTGGCATAAGCACAGCCCTTCCACATCGACACATTGCCGATGCGCGTTTGATACAGCGCGTTATTGGGTGCGATGCCCAGTTGCATGCAATGCTCAAACTGCTTGCCCTTAAAACCGAACAACCATGCGGCGGCAGCTGTGCTGGCCATGCCGCCTACGGTGACATGGTCATAGCCAATGGGCTTCAAATCCACCGTATCGCACATGCGGCAAAACATTTCATACGCCAGCACCGTGGCGGTGATCACATCCTTGCCGGAACGTTTATTGATCTCAGCAGCGGTCAACACCGCAGCAATGCTATCGCTCGGGTGCCCCGACTCACCGGTGCTGGTGTAGCCATCGTTGTAATCCAGAAAGCGGATCATCACGCCATTGGCAAAAGTCGCCAGCTCCGGACTGGTTTTAAGCCCGCTGACCATCAGCGTAGCGGGCTGCTTGCTCGAAGTCATGTCCGCCAGATCGCGCGCGATTTTCTCTGGCGCGCTGCCGTAACCGCCGAGTGCGCAGCCGATGGAATCGATGATGATGCGCTTCGCGGTTTTGATGACCTCAGGGGGAAGGTCTTCGTAGCGTAGGTTTGTGGCGTAGTGGGTTATTTGTTCGACGAGGGTCAAAACATGTTCCTTCACAAAAAACCGTAGGGTGGGTTACGGTGCGCAGGGTTTGCGCACCGTAACCCACCGCAGCGAGTGTGCACATTCCGCCGGGCGGCGGGTTACAGCGCAAAGAGCGCGCCCCAACGCAAATGAGCCCGCCCTACAAAATCACAAAAAATCCCGTACGCTACCCTCATCCCGCAACCGCCAAACCCGCTGTATCACCCGCCCCATTTCCGACTCCCCCGCACCGCCGTTATATCCAGCCAACCGCACGGCTTTGTCTTCAATCTCGGGACGCGACAGCGTGTTGTCCGGGTCGCCCTTGGGTGACGACACCTTGCCTTCGAGTTTGCGGCCATCTTTGGTGGTGGCTGTTACATGCCCCAACCAACGCTTGGGGTAGGCGCCATCCACCACCGGATCGAGTACCATTTTCACCTTGTCGTGGAATGAACGTGTCGCGGCATCTTTCAACGAAGCCTCGGTAAAATCCGCCAGCCCCGCGCGCCCATGCAGCGCGGCCAACGCCAGCACAAAGCCCATCGAGAATTTCGATTGATGTATCGTCTGCGGATCGGTTACCGGACCCAGCACGTCGATCGCGCCCTGATGCACATGCGCGGTCACTGCGGTGATGTCATCGTGTTTCAATTTATTGTCCTGCATCACTTTCAGCAGCGCATCGGCCGCCGGGTGCGTGTGGCGGCACGAGGCATGAAACTTGAACGAGGTTTCGGCCAGCCCCCAGCGCGTGCCGAGGCCATCGATCAGCTTCGCCGGATCGGCATCGCTGCTCATGCCCGCCGCCATGCCCTGCGCACCTTCAAGTATGCGCTGCGCGCCGGTGAAGCCATCACGCGCGATGTAGGCCGCCATCAGGCCATCCGCCGCCGCCTTGGCGGTATGCAACTGTTTGGAATCGGCCGCGTCACGCAGAAACTCCCACAGCCCCGCCGCCATGGTGCCAGCCGAGCCGATGCAATGCTGCATTTGCTTGGCATTGAGTTTGAGTATGTGCGCGACACCCGCCGCCGCCGCGAGCTTGCCTGCGGTGCCGGTGGTATGAAACACCTTGTAGTGTGAACGCCCGAGAAACTCGCCCACGCGCACGCCGCATTCGTAACCCGCGACTGATGCGGCGATCAAGTCCTTACCGGTTGCACCCACTTCTTGCGCTGCCGCCAGCACCGCCGGGAACACCACCGTCGCCGGGTGATAGACCGAACCATTGTGCACGTCATCCTGCTCCACCACATGTGAGGCCGCGCCATTGATTAACGCCGCGAAGAACGGGCTGGTACGCCCGCGCGTCGTCAGTATTTCCGCCGGGCCGGTACTTGGCCCCATGGCCTTGGCAAATTGTTCCAGCACCAGCACTGGGCGTGAACCTTTACCTCCGAGGCCTGAGCCCAGCCAGTCGAGAAAAAAGTCTTCGGTGCGTGCCACCACATCCAGCGGCAGATGTTCGTAGCGCAGCCCGGCGAGAAACTCGCACAGGGTTTGCGTTTCGCTGCCGGCTGCGGCCAGCGGGTTGGCTTTGGTTTGGTCCATGATACGTGCTCCTCCTTGATAACCGGATTTTATAACTCGGGCCGCAAATCGGCCGACTTCGCCAGCTTGCCCCATTTCTCCCGCTCGGCGGTAATGTACGCGCCAAACGCGGCCGGGGTTGTGCCGGCGGCGTACAGCCCCGCTACTTGATACTGTGCGCGCAATTCGGGCAGCGCAAGAATGCGCACCACCTCAGTGTTGAGCTTGTCCACGTTCGCCTGTGGCGTGCCCGCCGTGGTCAGCAGGCCGTACCACGAACGCATGTCGTAGCCCGGCACGCCCGCTTCGGCAATCGTGGGTGCCTGCGGGAACTGCGCATCGCGCTGATCCATCGTCGTGGCCAGCAAACGCAACCGCCCCGTTTTAATGTGCGGAATCACATTGGGCATACTGGCAAATGCCAGTTCCAACCGCCCGGTAAGCAGATCGATGACATATTGCGGGCTGCCTTTGTAGGCAACGTGGATCATCTTTGTGTGAGTCATGGCCAAAAACAACGCAGCGGCCAGATGCGGCGTGGTGCCGGCGCCCGATGACGGATACGTGAGTTGGCCGGGCCGCGCCCTGGCCAGCGCGATCAGCTCTTTGAGGTTTTGTGCCGGCGTGGACGGATGCACCACCAGTAACATGCCCGCGGTGGCGGTCAGCGTTACGGGGGCGAACGCACGCTGTGCGTCGAACGGCATTTTGGCGTACAGAAACGGATTGACCGTGAGTATGCCGATGGTGGCCATCAGCAGCGTCTGGCCATCGGGTGGTGCCTTGGCCACGATATCCCCGGCAAGATTGCCACCCGCGCCCGGACGATTGTCGACGACCACCGGCACGCCCCACGCTTCGCTCAGCCGCATGGCCAATGGCCTCGAAAGAATATCGGTGACGCTGCCCGCAGGATTGGGCGCGACGAGGCGTAGGGGCTTGTCGGGATAGGCCGCATGCGACAACAGCCCGGACAACCCTGGCACGACCACTAGTAAGTATTTGATTTTTAACACTTTTTATTGCAAAAGAACCATGGCACAATGACACATCTTTTCACCAGGAGCCCGCATGCAAGGCAACACCGTGGTCTACGACGCCATCACCGTCAAGCGCGAAGGCGGCTTTGCCTTCGATGTATGGCACCAGAATCACTATGTTCCGTCACTACTCGCCACTGGTCAATTGCTGAATGTGCAGTGTTACGGCAGCCCGTTGCGCGCAACGTATGTCGCGGTGTTCGAGTCGAACGCCAGCGCTGTCGCGTTGCAACACCTGCCGCCACCGGCGCATGACTCCGTTCTGTCTGCAGAACGACACGTCGCCACTTTCATGAATCTGCAGCACGCACCCAACACAGGCGACCCGTTTCACGACGCGCCAATACTTTATCCCGTCTTGTTCAGCGTACCGCCCGAAGGCGAAAAGGATTTCAACGCCTGGTACGACGAGGAGCATCTGGGCATCCTGTTGAAAAGCCCGCACTGGCCGATGTGCCGGCGTTTCAGGATTCATGTCCCCCTCGCGGGTGGCTGGACCCACATTGCGTTGCACTATCTGCGCGACCTGCGCGCGCTGGAGTCACCGGAGCGTGACGAAGCGCGAGCCACACCATGGCGCGCGCGGCTGGCGCAGCATGCGTGGTTTAAGGGTGACTATCGCGTGTTACACCAATTCGGCGC
>SYEN01000542.1 GCA_005800795.1 Burkholderiales bacterium
GATCATGCACCACGTAGATATGATGTTCGCGCGCAATGGCTATCAGCCGTTCAAAAAACGCCAGATCAACACATTGCGCAGTGGGATTGCTCGGAAAATTCACGATCAGCATTTTCGGCTTGGGATAGCCGTCACGAATCGCTTTTTCCAGCGCGTCGAAAAAATCCACATCCGCCTGCATCGGCACATGGCGAATGTCGGCGCCGGCAATTACCGGGCCGTATATGTGAATTGGATAACTCGGATTCGGCACCAGCACCACATCGCCCTGCTCCAGCGTGGCCAGCGCGAGATGCGCAATGCCTTCCTTGGAGCCGATAGTGACGATGGCTTCAGAATCAGGATCCAGTTCAACTTTGTAGCGTGTCTGATACCAATTGCAGATGGCCTTGCGCAGCCGGTGGATGCCCTTGGACACCGAATACCCGTGCGTATCCGGACGCTGAATGGATTCCACCAGTTTATCGACGATATGGCGCGGCGTCGGCCCATCCGGGTTACCCATGCTGAAGTCAATGACATCCTCGCCACGCCGGCGTGCCGCGAGTTTTAGCTCACCGGTAACGTTAAACACATACGGCGGCAGCCGTTTGATTCTGGGAAACTCTTCCATGCGCGGACTTCAGTATTTGAATTGAGTGGTCGGAGCGTATAATTTTAGCCGAGCAAGGAACTTCAAGCAAATCAAAAACTTACAATACCTTCATGAAATTGCATCTCGCAGCGGGCGACGGCAGGAATCGTTTCACCGGCTACGGCGACGGTTATGTCGCGGTGAACGGCCAGCGCTATGATCATTCGCTGGTGATTACCCCCGACGCGATTCACGAATCATGGCGAGTTGACGGATTTGCTTCTCTCAGCATCAAGCACATAAAGTTCGTGCTCGATCTAAAACCTGAAATTGTGATTCTCGGCACCGGCGCGTCACAACGCTTTCCCGCGCCAGTACTGATACTTGAATTCGCAACAGCGCGAATCGGCCTCGAAGTGATGGCGACTCCCGCCGCCTGCCGCACCTACAATATTCTGCTGGCGGAAGGCCGTGCGGTGATCGCTGCCTTATTGCTGAACTGAGCACCCAAACCGTCACGCGCCACGAGCTATTTGCTCCGCAAGGCGTCCTCTTAATCGCTTCGCTCAAAGTCTGGTTTAGGTGCGAACTACGCTGGCGAGCGTCCGGCTTGTGCTTCCATTTCAGGGTGATAGAAACGGAATCGATCTTCTCCGGAAACTTGCGCTGCCGTAGCGGCCAGCGACGCGGATTGCAACAGTTTGTCCAATTCATCGCCATCGCGCGGATACACGCTAACCCCCATGCCACACACAATCTGCAAGGTGGCGCCTCCCAGCGCCAACGGTCGCTGCACTTCATCCAGCACACCTTGAAGAAGCGCCTGCACGGTACGCAGATCAAAGACGGTGCTTTGCAGACGATGCATCACGTGCGACACCATTGCAGCATCGGATCTTAACGGTAGCAGCAACGCAAATTCATTTGCACTCAAGCGCGCCAACGTATCGGTTTTACGTATGCAGCCATGGATGCGGGCAGCCACGGCCTTAAGCAATGCATCGACCGCTTGTCGTGTCAATCCATCGTACAGGGCGGCGAAGTTCTCCAGCTTGAGAACGGCGATGGCCACCAGTTGTTCATCGCGGCTGGCGTGGGCTGACGCCTGGCGCATCAACTCTGCCAGCAGCGGAAGGGTGGCCGCACCGGTCAACGCGTCGCGCCCCGCCGTGTGAGCCTGCATCATCCCGGGGGGCAGATTTTCCAGCGCCATCGAAACGTGCTTTGACACCTCCTTGAATACCGCTACCTCATCTGCAGTAAAAAAATCCGCGTCTTTTGCAAACAGCGACAAAGTGCCGGTGACAGCGTCGCGCTCAATCAGCGGCATCGCCAGACAGGAATGGTAACCGCGGCGCAGCGCTTCCAGACGGCGCGGGCCGCCGGTGCTGGGCTCTGCAGCCAGATTGTTTGTGTACGCAGACTCCCGAGTACGTACTGCACGGCCAATCAACGACTGTCCGCGCGGCAAATCGGGGTTGGTGGGGGCAATGTCCGTACCGACCATGGCCTGCGCATCTTCACCGGCACAGGCCACCGGCTTGACATTCATGGTCGCCGAATCATACTCCCCGATCCATACCGCGCCGAATTTGCCGTCGTCTACCGCAATACGGCAGATGTCATCCAAAAATTGCTGGCGGCTGGTGGCACGCGTGATCGCGCGGTTAATGGCGGTTAATACCGCATGCAGCCTCGACAAGCGCGATACTTTGGCGCTTTGAATATTCCGCTCAATGTACTGCCCCAGCTGGCAGCCGAGGGCGTGGAACATTTCTAGTGATTCACGCGTCTCTTCACGCGGCGCAAAGCTCCAGAAACCCATCACGCCCTTGACTTCGCCCTGCACCGTCACGGGCAACACCAGCCCGGAGCGCAATCCGGCCTTGAGCGCAGGGGGCGGCAAATCGGGAACTTCGCGTATGTCGGTAATCGACACAGGGTGCCGCGTCGCCCAAGCACGGCCCGCCAGGCGCGTTCGCGGTGCTAATCGCAGTGTCAGGGATTCCGCCACAAACGTTACCAGCGCCGGATGATCCTCCGTCCAAAAATCCACGTACTGCAAAAACGCGGCGTCATCCGACACCCTCCACAGCGACGCGGCAACGAAGCCTTCATGTTCACAAATGGCCTTAAAAACCGCCTGCGTCGCACGGCGCATGCCACTGCTTTCCGCCAGGATACGCACCACCTCATATTGAAGGGCCAGCCGCCGCTGATGCAGATTGGGACGCGTTTCCGCAGCGTTCATCGAGACACTGCTCATGGGGCAAACACGGGAGACTTCATGACAACGCCAATTGTAACCAATTGTTTTTATTAGGTTTTTTACTTACACGCGCCTTCATTCTGCGATGTAGAAGAAACCGCTATAGGGTAGTCAAGCCCTCGCGCACGGCGTACTTGGTCAACTGCGCTACAGTACGTAATTCCAGTTTGTGCATGACATTGCGACGATGCACTTCAATGGTCGCCTTGGTGATACCCAAGCGGCGCGCGATCTCCGCTGTTCGCACGCCGTCAGCCACCAGCCGCAGGACTTCACGCTCGCGCGGACTCAATGCGCTCAGCGGCGGTGTTGCCGATGTGCCCTGGGGCGCAATTTCACTGACCACCGCAGCGGTGATCTCGGCACTAAGAAAATTTTGTCCTCCGGCAACCGCGCGTATGGCGCGTGGCAAATCAGTAAGGGCGGCAGTCTTGGTGACATAACCCATGGCCCCTGCCTTGAGCATTTCCTGCACAAATCGTTTGTCCAGATAAGCTGATAGCGCGAGCACCTTGATGCCGGGATGCGACTTGTGCAACTGCCGCGCCACATCCACGCCGTTTATCCCGGGCATGGAAATATCCAGTACTAGCACATCGGGCTCGACTTCCGCTACCAGCTTCAGGGTAGCCGGCCCGTCGCTGACGGCTCCTACGACCTGCAAATCCTGTTCATGTGCCAGTACGGCAATCAAGGCATCCAACAGCATACGGTGGTCGTCGGCCAGTACAATTCGTATCGTCATAGTGTGTTCTCGCTTAATGGCATTGTTATGGTTATCGCAGTACCCGCGCCGGGTACACTGCTCACGTGCAGGCTACCGCCTGCAAACTCTGTTCGTTCCCTGGCGCCCGCCAGTCCCAGCCCGCTGGTTTCCAGCCGGTCCAAATTGGCGGTATCAAACCTCATCCCCATATCACTGACGGTAATCAGGATATTCCCCTGCACACGTTGAATATCCACGTGCGCAGTGTTTACATTCGCATGTTTTGTAACATTAATCAACAATGCCCGCACCGCACGGAACATCGAAGCTCGCAGCGTTTGGTCCAGCGGCTTGTCTTCCTCGTCGTCGTTCACCACCACGGTCAGCCCATAGGAGCGCTGCAGGTCCTCTGCCAGCCAGCCGATGGCGGGCACCAATCCCAGTTGGCGTAGTACTGGCGGGCTGAGTTCGAACTCCAATGACCGGATTTCCTGATTAATCTGATCCATCATGCCCTGCACCTCGGCTAACCGTGCAGCCCATGTATTGTCCCCCGGCTGTTGTGCCAACCCGCGCGCGATCGCCGCGAGTTTAAGGCGCATCAGGTTGATGGACTGCCCCGCGCCGTCGTGCAGATTCTGCGCGATGCGCGCGCGCTCTTCTTCGCGCACGGCCTCACGCCGCGCGGCGAGGCGGCGCAGCATCCGGTTTGCCCGCTGCAATTCACGTTCCGCCGCCTTGCGCCGGGAAACGTCCATCGAGGTGCCGATCCATTCGCGCACTGACCCATCGGCATTGAGCACTGGCGCCGCGCGCGTCAGCACGTCCCACACATGACCGTCACGGGCCAAAATCCGGTGCTCATGTTCGTATGCCGATTTGGCCGCAATCGCCGCCTGCATCGCCGCTGCCGCGCCAGCGCGATCCTCTTCATGTATGAAATCCAGCCAATTGCGGGTTTTCAGGTATTCAAGGCTGTCGCCGGTAATCGATTTGAGAATCGAACGCATGCGCCCGCTGGAATCCAGCACCCAGATCGCCTGCGAGGTGGCGTTCACCAGCGTACGATAACGCTGCTCGCTTTCCAGCAGAGCACGCTGTTCGGCTGCCTTGCGCACGGTAATATCGCGCCAAGTACCGGCAATGCCTACCGGCTTTCCGTCTGTGCCGAATATGGGTACTTTCGTGATTTCCGCCCAGGTTTCACCATCAACCGACCGGCGTTCAAACGTCATTGCGATACCCTTGACCATAACCATGCGATCCTCGGCGGTAACGCGATTGGCATCCTCAAGTGAGCGTATATCAAAAATGGTTTTGCCAATAAGTCTGGACGCAGGCAATTGGTACCCTTCTTCCTGCGCTCGATTCACCGCTATGAAATGCCCTTCAGCATCCTTCAGCCAGGCGCGGTCGGGTATGCCATCCAGCAACGCGCGCAGGCGTTGCCCGGATTCCTGCATCGAAGCCTCGATCTGCTTGCGCGCGCTGATGTCCTGTGTCGCCGACACCAGCCGCTCGGCCTTACCGTCAGGGCCGGCAAAGATGGTCTGATGCGATTGCACCCACAGTACGATGCCGTCAGTGCGCACTATGCGGTAATCGAGCGTGCGCCCCTGCAATGTATCGATCGCCAGTTTACGGACTTCGAGAAATCGCGCGCGATCTTCTGGATGCACTTGATCCTTAAACAAGGGATATTTTCCGTCCACCGGCAGCGGGCCTCGCAGCCAAGCAGGATCGTCGCTGAATTTAATCGTATCGGTGGCAATATGCCATTCAATGATAATCATGCGCGCCGCCGCGCGTGCCACCGCGAACTGCGCGCTGCTTTCGCGCAGACGCCGCTCGCTTTCAGCCAGCGACGCCGTGCGCTGGGCGACACGCTGTTCCAGTTCATCACGCGCACGCCGCAGCCCCTGTTGCGCCTTTTGATACTGAAAAAAAAATCGCGCTCAGACACATGGCCGAAACGGCAGCCACCACCAGAAATGACTGCACCATCAGTGAGCGGCCCAGCGGCAGTACGCCATAGGGCCACAGTCCCAGCGCGTTATAGCGCACCATAAACGTCATCAGCAGCAGCATAAACACCATCGTACCGGGCATGCCCAGCCGTACTGCGGCCCACAGGATCAGTGGCAGCGCCAGATACAGGGTAGGCAATTTGAGGCTGAACATAATGTGCAGCACCAGCGCAAGCAGCAAATACAACACAGCCGCTTCGAGCCACTTTAAGGGCGGCACGGTGCGCCAGCGGGGTGCATGCTGGCGCAACACCAGTAGCAGCGGCGCCATTACCATTGCGCCTGCCGCGTCGCCCGTCCAATACGACATCCAGTCCAGACCCGTGAAGTGATGTCCCGACGCCGACGCCAGCAAAAAATGTACGCTTATACTGACAGCAGGCCCCAGCAACGCGGCGCCCACAAAAAACACATTCACGTCGCGCAGATTTTCGAGTCTTAACGGCAGACCACGGCAGGCACGTATCAGGTGCGCGCCCGCATAAGCACCTGCTGCATGACTCGCTGCATCGGACAAAGCTTCGGTCAAACTTTCGTGAAACAGCCCCAGCACAATCAGGCATTCGAGGGCAAACACCGTGGCAGCCCATTTGAGCCAGGTTGTCCGTTCGCTGCTCAATAGCACGGCGATGTAAAGACCGCTGGTGAGCACAACGGTCGATGTGTGACCGGGATTCAGCGACAGCCATTGTCCGAACAACACCAGGCCAACATAGCCACCAGCAAACAGCACCACCGCCGGAAGGCGGAAGGTCAGCGGTCGCACTGGGGTCGCGGACACCTCCAGAACCGTGGACATAGGGCTATAAATTAATCAAATAAAACAATCACTTACGTAAAGGCGCTACGCCCACCCCGCCCAACAGGCTACGTATATGCGCTTCCGCACTGCGCCCGAGTGCGCCCAGGGCATAGCCACCTTCGAGCATCGACACGATGCGTCCACTGGCATGTTTCGCCGCGACAGCTATCAGTTTTTCTGTCACCCAGGCATAGTCCACCTCGGTCAATTCGAGCATCGCCAGTTGATCTTCGCGATGTGCATCGAAGCCCGCCGAAATAAACAGCATTTGCGGCCGGAAGTTATCCAGCGCAGGCAGCCAATGCGCCTCGACCGCCGCGCGAAACGCCTGACTGCCGCTGCGCGCAGGCAGCGGAATATTCACCATACTTGCCGAGCGGCCTTCGGTGCCGCTGTACGGATAAAACGGATGCTGGAACGTCGATACCATCATCACTCGATCATCGTATTTTGCATCGGCGAAGATTGCTTCCGTGCCGTTACCATGATGCACATCGAAGTCGATGATGGCGACGCGTTGTAGGCCATGCTGTTCCAGCGCGTGTGCGGCCGCCACTGCAACGTTATTGAGGATGCAAAATCCCATCGCTCGGTCGCGCAGCGCGTGATGCCCGGGTGGCCGCACATTGCAAAACGCATTGCGTGCACGACCCGCGATGACTGCATCGGTAGCATGCACCACCGCGCCCGCGCCACGCAGCGCCGCATCCAGTGAGTGCGGATTCATTGCGGTATCGGGGTCCAGCTGCACCCAGCCTTGGGCAGGTGACGCCTCCTCAATGGCATCCAGATAGCCGGCATCGTGAACACGTTCCAGTTGCTCGCGCGTGGCCTTGGGCGCTTCCTCACGCACCAGAAGATCCATCAGGCCGGATGCCGCCAGTTGCTGCTCAACGGCTGCCACTCGTGCTGGACATTCGGGATGATGATCCCCCATGTCATGCAATTGGCAATCGGGAGGCGAGATAAAAAGCGTGGTCAAGGGGCGGTCTCCGGCACAAGGCGTCTGAATAGACTACACCGTATGATAGCGCTGCCCAGGTTACCAACGCACGCAAAAGCGTGGCCAAGGGTGTTTGCATTCGAGCTCGCCGAACGCCCGCCAGCTGACGCAACAGCGTCAAAACATTTTAATAAAAACAGGGGATTATGTGGGGTATCGCAACGCGGCA
>SYEN01000543.1 GCA_005800795.1 Burkholderiales bacterium
GCGAAGAACATCGTTGCCGCCGGCCTCGCCACCAAGTGCGAAATCCAGATTGCCTACGCCATCGGTATCGCCAAACCCGTGAGCGTGCTGGTTGAAACTTTCGGCACCGGCAAGATCGCTGACGTAAAAATCGCCCAACTGGTCGAGAAGCACTTCGACCTGCGGCCGAAGGGCATCATTCAGTCGCTCAACCTGCTGCGGCCAATCTACGAGAAGACGTCAGCCTACGGGCACTTTGGGCGCGAAGAGCCGGAGTTCACGTGGGAACGTACCGACAAGGCCGCAGCACTTAAGGCGGATGCCGGTATCAAATAGTTCTTTTGCAATTCGTGCAAAACGCCGTACTCGCGCAGTCCGGCGTTTTTTTTGCCTTCTGAAAGTTATCACAGTTGACCAGCAACCCCGCGCACGGATACATTGACGTTCAAAGTTTCCGGGCTACGCCCATGGGAGTCACGTCATGAAATTCCGCTGCTTCGCCGCCACGTTTGCCGTGTTTGCCGCTTTGGTTGCCGGGGCGGGCGCTGCAATCGCCGCCGATTACCCCGCCCGCCCCATCCGCTACATCGTAGGCTTCGCCCCGGGCGGCATTAACGATTTGCTCGCGCGCATCGTCGCGCAAAAACTCAACGATGCATGGGGCCAGCCTGTGATTGTCGACAATCGTCCTGGCGCGGGCGGCAATCTCGCGGCAGGACTGTTGGCGAAATCCACGCCTGACGGCTACACCTTCATGAACATCAGCACCGCGCACACCATTTCGCAATCGCTATACAGCAAGCTCGATTACAGTCTGGAACGCGATCTTACGCCGGTGGTGGTGTTGGGCACGGCTTCGCTGATCATGGTGATCCACGCCGGATTGCCGTCAAAAAATGTCGGCGAGCTGGTGACTTGGGGCAAAGGCAATCGGCTCGTTTACGCGTCCGGCGGTGTCGGCGTGATCAGCCATCTGGCGATGGAAATGTTCAAGGTTGCTGCAAAAATCGATTCCACCCACGTGCCGTATAAAGGTGTTGGGCCAGCGGTGCCCGATCTGATTTCCGGGCAAGCGCACGTGATGGTCAACGCCATTCCCGAGCTGATGCCTCACACCAAGGGCGGACGTCTGCGCGTGATCGGCGCTATGACCGACAAGCGCCATCCGTTCATCCCCGATGTGCCGACGTTTATCGAGCAAGGTTACAAGGAATTCGTGATGGGCAACTGGACGGGGATCGTCGCCCCGGCGAAAACGCCGCGCGCCACATTGGATAAAATTTCCGCCGAAGTCACGCGCATCATCCGCTCGCCGGAAGTCAGCAAGCGCCTGATCGATCAGGCGGTCGATCCGTTGGGCGGCACGCCGGATGAATTTGGCAAACTGATTCGCGCTGAAACGGCGCGCTTCGCGCTGGCGGTGAAGGCGTCGGGCGCCAAGGTGGACTAAGTCAGATTTTTGCTGATGCAGTAAGTATTTGTTTTGATTGACATTTTTAAATTACTCCAGCGTAACGCCGACGGCCTTAACCAACTCACCCCACTTGTCGAACTCGCGCTTGTGCACCGCGCCCAGCTGCTCCGGCGTGCTGCCCACGGCTTCGGCGCCCACGCTTAGCGCGAAGGATTTCATGTCCGGGTTACTTGTCGCCCTGACGGTTTCAGCGTTCAGGCGCGCGATAATGTCCTTGGGTGTGCCCGCGGGCGCAAACAGGCCGTACCAGTTGTAGGCTTCCACCCTCGGGAAGCCCGTTTCGGCTGTGGTTGGCGTGTCGGGCAAATTTGGTGAACGTTTGGTAGTACCCACCGCCATCGCGCGCAGCTTGCCGCCTTTGACCTGGCCAAGCAGCACCGGCATGTCGGCAAACGCTAGCTGCAACTGCCCGCCCATCAGATCCATGGTCGCCGGCCCCATGCCTTTGTAAGGCACGTGCGTCATCTTGATCTCCGCTGCGCGCATCAGAAGCTCCATCGCCAGGTGCGGCGTGCTGCCGGTGCCCGATGAACCAAAGTTTAATTGATTGGGGCGCGCCTTCGCCAGCGCGGCAAGTTCTTTTACCGTTTTCACCGGCAACTGCGGATGCACCACCAGCAATTGTGGCAGCGTGATAAACAGACTCACCGGCGCAAAATCCTTGAGCACGTCGAAAGTAAGTTTTTTGTACAAGTGCGGCCCGATGGCGAAGCCGCCGCCTGCGCCCACCACCATCGAGTAACCATCGGCGGGCGACTTGGCGACGTTTTCCGCGCCGATGTTGCCATTAGCGCCGCCGCGATTGTCGACCACTACCGGCACGCCGATGCCCTCGCTCATTTTCTGTGCCAGCGGGCGCGTGGTCATGTCGATGGGGCCGCCGGGGGGAAACGGCACCACGATGCGCACGGGCTTGAGAGGAAAATTTTGCGCGAGCGACAGGCTTGTCACAGCCAACAGTGCCGCGCCTGCATACATCAGCTTGATCACGAATACTCCATGAATTAAAAAGGAGGAAACCGTGATTTTGTCACAAGCTGCTGTTTTTAAATAATTTTCGGATTGCGTGCAGCGGGTGTTGGCGTATAATCCCGCCCGCCGAGGAGCGTTGCGACGGAACGCATGATAGTACGAGCGTCCGCCAGGCTCGGCGCCGGGTTTGTCCCCCATACCCGTACCCCGCAACGGCGCTCACGAACTTTTTTCATAACACTGAAAGGAGCGCGTGATGAGCGCCGCATTTACAGATTTCAAAGTAGCCGATATCAAGCTGGCCGATTTTGGCCGCAAGGAAATTGCCATTGCC